>DATECW010000129.1:0-2524 GCA_035286705.1 Bacteroidota bacterium | reverse complement strand
GATCGCCGTTGCCCCTCCCAACTTCGTCAGGAGCTTGTAGGCAATATTCGCAGAGGTCAATCCCGGGCAGATGAGAACATTCGCGGGCTTCTTCAGCGAACTGAAGGAATAGAATTCGGAGAGGATGTCCCACGATACCGCCGCATCGGCCATGATCTCCCCGTCAACCATCAGTTCGGGGTCCTGCTTCTTGACCAGATCCGTCGCCCGCCGCATTTTCTCCGTAAACGGATGCTGCGTGCTGCCGAAATTGCTGAACGACAGCATGGCCACACTGGGCTCGATTCCGAGCTGCTTTACCTTTTCCGCGGTCAGCAATGCAATCTCCGCCAGTTGTTCGGCGGTCGGATCGATATTCACAGTCGCATCAGCAATGAAGATCGTCTGGTTTTTGAAGACGAGCATGTAGAGACCGGCAATCGTGCTCACGCCATCCCGCTTCCCGATGATCCGCAATGCGGGCCGGACGGTGTCGGGATAGGCGGCAGTCAGACCGGAAATCAAACCATCGGCGTCATTCTGCCGCACCATCATCATTCCGAAGACATTGTGAGTCTTTATTTGCCGCTCCGCGTCAAACTTTGTGATTCCTTTGCGTTGACGCAGATTGTAGAATTCTGTTACGTAGGCATCATGCATGACGGATTTTGACGGGTTGATGATTTCCACTCCCTCCATGTCGAGACCCAGGTCCTTGATGCGCTGGGTGATGAGAGTCCTGCTTCCGAGAAGAATCGGTTTGGCGATGTTCTCCTCGATCAGAATACTCGCTGCACGAAGTATCTTTTCTTCTTCCCCTTCCGAGAAGACGATCCTTTTTGGATCGCTCTGTGCACGGTGGATGAAAAACCGCATCACTTCACGCGATTTTCCCAAACGCGCTTCAAGCATGTCACGATAGGCCTCGAAGTCCTTGATCGGATTGCGGGCAACTCCGGTATCCATCGCAGCCTTCGCAATGGCGGTGGCTTCCCACCAGAGTACGCGCGGATCAAACGGTTTCGGAATGATATATTCTTTTCCGAATCCGACGTGTTTCACTCCATAGGCGCGAATGACCGAATCAGGAACATCTTCTTTGGTGAGGTTTGCCAATGCATGTGTTGCAGCAACCTTCATATCATCGTTGATGGCCGATGCGCGGACATCCAGCGCCCCGCGGAAAATGAACGGGAATCCAAGGACGTTGTTCACCTGGTTCGGATAGTCCGACCGCCCTGTTGCCATAATGATGTCATCGCGGACGCTTGTTGCATCGTCGTATGTGATCTCAGGATCCGGATTGGCCATCGCAAAGACGATCGGCTTGTCAGCCATGGAACGAATCATATCTTTCGAAACGATTCCCTTGGCGGACACTCCGCAGAATACATCGGCACCTTTCATGGCGTCTGCAAGGGTACCGTCTTTGGTCGAAGAGGCGAAGTACTCCTTGTACGGATTCATTCCCTCTTTTCGGCCTTTGTACACAATTCCTTTCGTATCGACAAGGATCATGTTTTCCCTTTTCACACCCAGGCGTTCGTAGTGTTTTGCACATGCGATACCTGCCGCTCCGGCTCCGCTGAACACGACCTTGACTTGTCCGATCTTCTTGCCTACCAGCTCGAGCGCATTCAGAAGGGCTGCGCCGCTGATAATGGCTGTCCCATGCTGGTCATCATGAAAGACAGGGATATTCATTGTCTTCTTGAGCTGCTCTTCTATATAGAAGCACTCGGGGGCCTTGATATCTTCGAGGTTTATTCCGCCAAACGTCGGTTCAAGGAGCTGCACAGCCCGAATAATCTCATCCGGATTATGGGTGTTGAGTTCAATATCGAACACATCGATATCCGCAAATCTCTTGAACAGGACCCCTTTCCCTTCCATAACCGGTTTTCCGGCCATCGCGCCGATGTCACCGAGGCCGAGCACTGCAGTCCCGTTGGACACCACAGCGACAAGGTTCCCTTTGGCCGTATAGAGATAAGCATCATCAGGGTTGGATTGAATTTCGAGGCATGGTTCTGCCACACCCGGTGTATAAGCGAGTGAAAGATCGCGTTGGGTCTGACAGGATTTGGTCGGCACAACTTCGATTTTTCCTCTTCGACCCAGCGCATGATAGTCGAGCGCGTCTTGTTTGCGAATCATGGTTATTTTCCTTTTTCTATCTTCCCGCGTTTTGTCCTGGCGCTTTTCGCCTGGCACGTCGGGCATAGTTCACGCAGCACATTTCCCTTCATATCCCGTGCCGTAAGCGTCTTTCCACAAATCGAACAGGCTGCAGGGAGCCCGTTGGATACTTCATGAACGCGTGATACGAGTCTGTTTAGTTGGGTCTCGCCCAGAATCTTGTCCTTGCATTCATACTGCGGATCACTCTCGCAGGGCTTCTCCGGCTGAATGCAGTAGCTGCACACGTATGATTCTCCTTCTGCCAATGCAAGTGTGCCGTCAGCCGCCTCAAGCTCCTTCAGTGTGCGTCGTACGGCGTGATGGACGATTCCCTGTTGTCGATTGATTCTTTTCATGTCCTATG
>DATECW010000128.1:0-8027 GCA_035286705.1 Bacteroidota bacterium | reverse complement strand
CGATCTCCCGTGAATATTGAGCATGTCGATGCTATTGTCGACATGCGGCGCAACCTGGTTCTCATGGAATCCGCCTTCCCGCCGGAAGTTCAGGTTGTGTTTCGGAATCTCGAAAACAACTTCACGCCCTGGGCTTTTGCGGCTTCAAACAGGGCTGATTGGGCTGAGGGGATGAACATTCCCCGCATGGCCGAGGGGGGTGATATCGAAGTACTGTTCTGGGTGGGGTGTGCGGGATCGTACGATACGCGCTATAAGAAGGTCACGCAGGCATTCTCACGGCTGATGCAGCAAGCGGGCATCAAGTTTGCAATTCTCGGTACAGAGGAAAAATGCAGCGGCGATCCTGCTCGTCGGATCGGCAATGAATATCTTGCGCAGACCCTCATGAAAGAGAACGTACAGACCCTCAGCAAGTATCACGTGAAGAAGATCGTCACATCCTGTCCCCATTGCTTCAACACGCTCAAGAACGAGTATCCCCAATTCGGCGGGATATATGACGTTGTGCATCATACCGATTTCCTCATGCAGCTCGTGAACGAGGGGAAAATCAGGATTTCCGCCGCCCACAAAGCAAGAATCACATATCACGACTCATGCTATCTCGGACGTTACAACAACGTCTACGATGCACCGCGGGAAGCGATACAGTCCGTTCCCGGGCTTGAACTGGTTGAAATGAACCGGTCGCGAAGCCGCGGATTTTGCTGCGGTGCCGGAGGCGGCAGAATGTGGATGGAGGAGAAGGAAGGGAAGAGAGTCAATATTGACCGTACGGAAGAAGCGCTTGCTTTGAAGCCCGATGTGATTGGGACAGCATGCCCGTTTTGCATGACCATGATGACAGACGGCGTCAAGGCCAAAGAGGCGAGCGAGTCGGTCGAGGTGAAGGACATCGCTGAAATTCTCTTTGAGGCAACTCAGGAGAATGTGAAAGCAGGATGAAGGAGCAAGAATGAAGAATTCACGAATCGAGAATTCAGAGCTGCGCCTCATGACACATGAAACTTGGAACATGAAACCTGAAACCCAAAACCTCGACCCGAACCCCGTAATCCCTCATCCTATTCATGGAGGCACATGACCTACCGCGTCCTCATCACCAAAACGCTCGATGTTCCCAAAAATCTCTTTCATGGCACAACGCACAGCGAAGAACAGGCGAAGAAAATGGCACAAGAAAAACTTGTCGAGCTCGACGGCGACGTGGCTGTAATCTCGGTCCTGAGTCATGGTCTGACAAAGGTTCTTCATACATTCGAGCGTGTTCGTAAGACGGCGTAGCGATGGCCCGACGTTCCCGCCGAGGGAAACTGTCAGTGGATTCAACTTCCATCGGCATTCGCACACGTCATCCACAGTGTCTTCCTCTTCCTGGGGGTGCAACAAATCAAGTCCCTTTTCGTCCACTCAATCAATGTCCCGACTCTTCCATAATAACTTCGTCGGCCTGATTTTCCTGATCGTGATAAGCGCATTTCCGCTGAAATCACAGACGTTTGTGGTGAGCGGAACGGTCCGGGACAAGTCAACCGGAGAGTCCCTTGTTGCGGCGAATATCCGGATCGATGGCACAACACGCGGAACCATATCGAATGCCGATGGAGTCTATCGTCTTTCGCTCACGCCCGGTTCATATTCGCTCATCGTGAGTTTCATCGGCTACAAGCCCGACACGGTTCGCATTGCACTTATAAAAGATGTCATTCACGATGTCTCTTTGGTACCGATAGCCGTTCAGCTTGCCGAAATCGTTGTGACGGACGAGGATCCCGCCGTTCGCATCATGCGAAAGGTCATTGAGAACAAGGGAAGGTGGAAGGAGAGATTGAAATCGTACCAGTTCGACGCGTTCACGCGGCAGATTCTTCGGAGGGACACGGCGATTGCCAGCATCACGGAATCGTATACGACCGGCTACTGGCAGCAAGGAGATACCCTGAGGGAGGTTGTGAAGCAGAAACGCCAGACTGAGAATGTACCATTGGGTCAGAATTTCGCGTCGGTGGGGGGTATTGTAAATTTCTATGACGATGAAATCAGGTTCAGCGGATTCACGTTCGTCGGCCCCACATCCCCCGAGGCGTTCGATTACTACCGCTTCACACTGGAACAGACGCGAACGCAAGACAGCGTGGAGCTCTACACCATCCGGATGACTCCCCAAACGAAGCTGACGCCCCTCTTCGTCGGCACAATCAACATCATCGGCGACAGCTATTCGGTCGTCGGCATCGAAGTGAAACCCAACGAAGCGTACCGCATCCCCTTCGTGACCGAACTGAACATTGAGTACGCGCAGCAGTTTGTGCAATTCGAACACTTTTTCTGGATGCCGGTCGATATTCGGCTCAAGGGCTACGCAAGAATCGGCATTGCCGGGTTCTCGTTCCCGGTGATCGGATTCGACCAGGTTTCAAGCCTGTACGAGTACCGCATCAATGCTGAGGTTCCCGATTCACTCCGGCACAAGCCCCGGAGGATAAACGCACCCGGGGTGGAGAAATTCGATTCGACCTTCTGGGCAGAGAAAGTCGTACTGCCGCTTACGGAGGAAGAAGTGGGTGCCTACAAGATTCTGGACAGCACGCAAACCCTCGACAAGCAGTTCAAGCCCTCCGGACCGCTCATGGCGCTGAGTGATGTCAGCGCAGGATTCCTGAAGTATCTCGATCTGCGTTTCAACAGGGTGGAGGGATTGTTTCTTGGGGGTGATGTCACGGTCGATTCCGTAACCTCATGGATGCGCTTTTCTGCCAGGGCGGGATATGGCTTTTCGGACAAGAGAGCGAAGCTTGGGGCGGAGGCGGAAATCTATCTGGACGAAAAGCGGAAGTACAGCGCGGGCATTGCGGTCTTCAGAAATATCGGGCACTTTCCCGACCAAGGATTCTACGATACGTTTTTTGTCACCTTCTCGGCGCTTCTTTCCAAGATTGACCAGCGTGACTACTTCTATACGGAAGGGTGGAAGGTCTTTGCAACCGCCAAACCGATTTCAAGACTATCACTCAAAGCAACCTATTCTTCCGAGCACCATGAAGCGGCCGTGACCAGGACGAATTTCAGTCTCCTTGACCGGTCCGCGAAATATCGGCCCAATCCGGCTGTCAACGAAGGGATGCTTCGGTCGGTGGCCTTGAATATCCGGTACGGCGATTCTCCGGTTCCCCTCGGCATTGTGTCGACGAACTTCCTGGATTTTGAAATCGAAAGATCACAGAGAGCCGTTCTTCGAAGCGATTTCTCTTTCTCCAGGGCCGCGTTCGTGGGAGAATTCTTTCTCCCGACGTTCCTGAAGCGAAACCTCTTTCCGCCAACCTTGCTTGGACGATTGTCGGCCGGATATTCGACCGGATCGCTTCCTCCGCAGCGAATCTTCACGCTCGAAAGTCGGTCTGACGGATTCGGGCCGTTTGGAGTGTTGAAAGGCGCTTCTTTGAAAGAGTTTGCCGGAGAGCGCTACGTTGCTGTTTCTCTCGAACATAATTTCCGGTCGATTCCGTTTCTTGCCCTCAATATTCCTCTCCTGTATGAAAACAGCATCGAGCTGATTGTCTATGGGTCACTCGCACGGTCATGGAGTCGCCCGACGGCGCTTCCGTACGGCCGGACGACGGATGGATGGTATGCGGAGACCGGATTTGGAATCAGCCGGATTCTCGGCTTGCTGCGCATTGACATCACACGTCGTCTTACCGATTCTGATGCCTGGTTTGTTACCATGGGCATTGCCAGGATCTTCTGATTCTGACCCGCACGTTTCATCACTCATTTCTTGCTTTTCCTGCACCTATTCCCTAAGTTGACCAAGAATTGGGCACGAACGTCGTTTCTGAGGAGAGTTATGAAGAGGCTGTTGTTTGCCGTTTTTCTGCTGTTTTTTCCATCCCTCGAGGGGGTCTCTCAAAACCAGCGGATTTCTGATAATCCCGAACTGCAGGCCAATATCCGGCTGATGGAGCAGTGGGTGCAGTCGCAATTGGCGTATCGCGGCCTCCCGGGTCTGAGCATCGGAATCGTGTACGATCAGGAGCTTGTCTATGCCCGCGGTTTCGGGTACAGCAATCTGGCTGACAGCGTTGTCACATCATCGCAGACTATTTACCGTATTGCCTCACTCACAAAGACCTTCACCGCGACAGCGATTATGCAATTGCGGGATCAGGGGAAACTCCGCCTGGATGATCCGGTCGAGGAATACCTGCCGTGGTTTCGCGTGAAGACCCGGTTCCCCGATCAACCCAAGGTGACCATCCGGCAACTGCTGACCCATACGTCCGGCTTGCCCCGTGAAGCAGCCTATCCGTATTGGACGGACAACAAGTTTCCATCGCGCACAGAAATGATCAAGGGTCTGGAGAATCAGGAAATGATCTTTTTTCCGGAGGACCGGGTCAAATATTCCAATCTCGGAATTGCCATTGCCGGGGAAATCGTCGCCGAAGTTGCCGGGATGCCGTATTCAGAATACGTGGAAAAGAACATTCTCGAACCCTTGGGGATGAAAAGCACAACGGTGTATTTCCAGGATTCACAATCAAAACGGCTTGCGGTCGGCTACAGCCGGAAACTTGACGACGGCTCGCGGAACGTCATGCCGTTTACAAACGCGCGCGCGCTTGTTGCCGCTGCCAACATGTCGTCGACCATTGAAGACATGGCGAAATTTGCATCCCTCCAGTTCAGAGAGCGGCAGATCGTGTTCGGGGACCAGATTCTCAAGGGGAGCGCGATCAGGGAAATGCGACGAGTCCAATGGCTCAATCCTGATTGGAAAAGCGGATACGGCCTCGGATTTGCCACGTGGCGCGAAAACGATCGAACCGTTGTGGGTCATTCAGGCTGGGTGGCTGGGTTTCGATCGCATTTTTCCTTCCTGCCAGCGGAAAAAATAGCCGTAATCGTTCTGACGAATTCCGATGACGGCGATCCGGGCTTTTTTGCAAGCCATGTCATGGCGATCATGTTGCCGCCAATCCAGCGAGCTACAGCCAAATCTGTGGATGTTTCGATTCCCGATCCTGAATGGTCGGCGTACGTGGGCAGCTACCAGGACGCCTGGTGGTTTGAAACGCAAGTGTTCATCCTGAACGGCAGGCTGATGATGTACGATCACAGTTATCCGCCGGAAGAGAATCCACGGGCAAATCTTGTCGAATTGACTCCCCTCGGTCAACGCACATTCCGAATGACCGGTGAAAATGGCAATGGAGAGCTTGTCATCTTCGAAATGGAAGACAATGCCGTCGTCAGGGTCAAGGTTGGCGAGAACTACCTCCATCCTAAGAAATGAGTTCAACCAAACCCTCCATGCCGAGAAACCTCTCCTTCCTTTTTCTTCTTCTCGCTTTTGTCAGTTGTTCTTCACCCCCCGCTTACGATGTGGTCATTCGCCATGGTGCGATTTATGACGGAACGGGAAGCCCGGCGTATTTTGGCGACATTGGGATCAAAAGAGATACGATCGCTTTTGTCGGGAATTTGGGGGATGGAAGGGGAGCAATCGAAATTGACGCCACAGGCCTCGCGGTGGCGCCCGGTTTCATCAATATGTTGAGCTGGGCAACCGAATCGCTGATCGAAGACGGACGCTCTCAAAGCGATATTCGTCAGGGGGTGACCCTGGAAGTGTTTGGGGAGGGATGGTCTGAAGGGCCGTTGAATGAGAAAATGAAGCGGGAGCAGAGGGAGCGGCAGAGTGACATCAAGTATGAGATTCAATGGACCACGCTCGGCGAATATCTGGAGTTTCTGGAGCGTAAAGGGGTATCGACAAACGTCGCCTCCTTTGTTGGCGCAACGACTCTAAGAATCCATGAATTGGGATACGATGATCGGCCGCCAAGCCCCGCCGAGATGGAGCGAATGAAGGATCTTGTTCGGCAGGCAATGGAAGAAGGTGCACTCGGCATCGGTTCTTCACTGATTTATGCACCTGCATTCTATGCGAAGACCGATGAGTTGATCGATCTGTGCAAGGTCGCCGCATCGTATGGCGGCGTTTATATTACGCATATGAGGAGTGAGGGAAACCGTCTGCTGGAGGCGGTCGATGAAGTGGTCACGATTGCAAAGAAAGCGGGAATCCCGGCTGAAATCTATCATCTGAAGGCGGCGGGCCAAACGAACTGGGGGAAAATGGACAAGGTGATCGGGAAGATAGAGGATGCGCGGTCCCGGGGATTGCATATCACGGCGGACATGTACACCTATCTTGCAGGAGCGACCGGACTTGATGCCGCCATGCCTCCCTGGGTGCAGGAAGGCGGACATCGTGCATGGGTTGACCGGCTGAAGAAGCCGTTGGTCAGGCGGGCCGTAAAGAAGGAAATGTCTGAACCGACGGACAAGTGGGAGAACCTCTACCTGGCTGCAGGATCGGCGCAAAACCTGCTCCTGGTGGGATTCAGGGCTGATTCTCTCAAGTATCTGACAGGAAAAACGCTGCAGGAAGTTGCCGCCATGCGTGGAACATCGCCTGAAGAAACCGCAATGGACTTGGTGATTGATGATGACAGCAGAGTGGGCACTGTGTATTTCATGATGTCCGAAGAGAACACAAGGAAACAAATTGCACAGCCATGGGTCTCGTTCGGATCCGATGCAGAATCGCTCGCTCCGGAAAGCGTTTTTCTCAAGTCGAATCCGCATCCCCGGGCGTACGGAAATTTTGCCCGGTTGCTGGGCAAATATGTGCGTGAGGAGAAAATAATCTCATTGGAAGAGGCAGTGCGGAGGCTCACCTCCCTTCCTGCCGACAATCTTCGCCTCCGAAAACGAGGGAGACTTCTTCCCGGAAATGTCGCGGATGTGGTGGTGTTTAATTCTGCAACGATTGGCGACCATGCAACCTTTGAGAAACCTCATCAGTACTCAACAGGGGTTCTCGAAGTATTTGTGAATGGAGTAAGGGTCCTGAAAGAAGGGGAACACACCGGGGCGCTCCCCGGACGGGTTGTACGGGGACCGGGTTGGAAGGGATGGAAAAAGACTGATCGCCTGGCAGTCGCAAAAGACACAGAGAAAACAAGGTAGGAACGGTGGCCGAAACAGTTCTTGTCGTCGATGATGACTCAGCTCTGCAAATGCTGCTCGACGCGATCTTGCGGAAGGATGGCTTCATCGTTCTGACCGCAAACGACGGTGTCGAAGCGCAGCGCGTGATCCAACAATCGGGAAAAGAGATCAGTGCCATTGTGCTCGATTGGAACATGCCGCGGATGTCAGGAATTGATTTTCTTCTGTGGATCAAGGAGCAGCCCGTTGTCGAGCACATCCCTGTTGTAATGCATACGGTTGTCACTGATGCTGAACGGGTTCAGGAAGGGATCGAGGCGGGGGCGTACTATTATCTTCCCAAACCCGCTCCTCAAGAGATCATCCATTCGATCGTTCGTGCCGCCGTCAATGATTTCAAAGAGAAGAAAAGACTTCTCAAAAAGCTTGATGAAAGCGAAAATCCCTTCATGTATCTCATGGAAGGAGTTTTCCGTTTCCGATCAATTGCCGAGGGGGAATTTCTGGGATTGCGAATCGCCAATGCCTGTCCGGTTCCCGAGCGGGCGGCGCTTGTCATTGAGATGATCGTGAATGCCATCGAACACGGCAATCTCGGCATCTCCTACCTGGACAAGGGGAAGTTCATGGCCGATGGGACCTGGCTTGATGAGATTGAGCGAAGATTGAACCTTCCGGAGCATTCGCACAAATTTGTGACGCTGCGGATGAAGCGGTACGAGGACAAAATGACGGTTCTCATCGAGGATCATGGGCCGGGCTTCGATTTTTCCCGTTATCTGAGCCTTGATGAGGAACGGCTCATGGACAATCATGGCCGTGGCATTGCCATGGCCCGCGCATATCTTGATTTGCAGTACCTCGGAACGGGCAACAGGGTTCTCGTCACCGTTCCATTTGACGAACGCTAGCCGATCCTGACGTTTACCAGTTCAAAATCCCAAAACCAAACGTGCAACAATATTTCCAGGGGCTGTTCGTCGATATTGTGTTCGAAGGACATG
>DATECW010000127.1:0-5048 GCA_035286705.1 Bacteroidota bacterium | reverse complement strand
AGGACCTGCACCCACTACAATCACATCGTACGACTGTTTCATTTCGATGATCCGTCCCTGCTATTAAGCGCCGACAGCGTGGATGGAAGGTGAGCCACCCCTTCCCGATGAAATTCAATCACCTCCCAGGGGCATGCCCAGACACATTTACGGCAATTTGTGCACCGCTCCTCGATAATCTCAATCTTCGATTCCATCAATTCAATGGCATCTTCCGGACAAACGCCTACGCAGCAGCCGCAGAAGTCGCATTTGCCTGGAACAATGTGGATCATCAGCGGTGAATTGGCAGGCATGATGGTTCCGAGTTACGAGTTTGAGGTTTCAAGTTTCATGGTTCAGGCATGAAATCAGTTGTCGTCAAGATAGAAAGAGTAGCCCAATAATCCAAGCCATGGGATCAGGACGAACATCAAGAGGTGGTCTTATCAGGTTGGCTTCCCTTCAGATATCTGGACAATTCATGCCATCGCTGTCTCAGAGCCAACAGTTCATCCTCTGGCCGATGAGCGTCGTTCAAGATCCTTCGAATTTCTATCACTTCCCTTTCTACGTTTGCCCGCTTGATGGTGGCAATTGCGCCCTTCGCGATTTCCAATGACTCGGCCCTATTGAAATCTTGCCAGCCACCACTGACACTATATTCATTCACGACGATATCGGAGAGAATGCTCTTGAGTCCTTCATCAGAAATTTGATTGACGAACAATGCGGCATCGATTGTGCCCACTTCCTGCCAGGCCTGCAGAGCCATTTCTGTCAATTTGCGGACACGCTGATCGGTAAGTTCCTCGAGTGCAAGATTTGCGGCAACAAATGAGACAGCTTCCGATTGGTTCTCGAACAACACTTTCAGGATATCCCGTTCCGCCGAAGGGATGTCGTTGTGAGTTCCTTCCCCTTGCCCTAGCGGGCTCTCTGGAACCGAACGATTTGGCCCGCCATCGACAGGCCCTTGCTGGGGTTTCTCCCTGGCAATCCATCGTTCAAGCTCCCGGTACAAGACAGACTCATAAATCCCGTACCGGTCCGCGACCTCCTTGACAAAGAAGTTCCTTTTGAGTTCGTCGCCGATCTTCGCAATCGACTGGACTATTGACCTGACAGCGGCCGTCTTCCCTTCAGGCGTCGAAAATGAGCCCTCATTCAGAAACTGAGTGGCTTTGAAATCGATGAAGGAAACTGCATTCAGGAGAAGCTGCCGAAACTCCTTCGGGCCGTTCTTCCGAACGAATGAATCTGGGTCTTCCCCCTTCGGCAACGGGACAATCTTCACGTCAAATCCATGTTCGAGGGCCAGATCGACGCCTCGCACGGTTGCCTGCGACCCTGCGGAATCAGCGTCGTACACCAGCGTCAGGCTCTTGGCATACTTCCTCACCAATCGCAGCTGATCGGGCGTAAGGGCAGTCCCACTTGAGGCCACGACATTCTGGACACCCGCCTGAAAAAGGGAAATAGTGTCCGCATAGCCTTCGACCATCAGCGCATTATTCCCGGATCTGACAGCTTCTTTCGATTGGAACAGTCCGAAGACAACCCGACTCTTGCTGTAAACGGGCGTTTCAGGTGAATTGATGTATTTGCCCTGAATGGAATCATCCTCGCGGAGTTTCCTTGCTCCAAACGCAATCACCCTTCCGGACGTGGAAAAAATCGGGAACATTGCGCGACCGCGGAAGTAATCATAATGTCCGCTGCCATCTTCCCGCGAACGGACGAGCCCGGCCTTGACGAGATGATCAACCGGAATGCCTTCCAATTGGGCCGCGACAAGCAACCCATCCCAGGAATTGAGGGAGTATCCAAGCCCGAACACTCTGATCGTGTCGTCGGAAAATTCTCGGTCGTGGAAATATTTCAGAGCGAATTTTCCTTCCGCCGATTCTGTGAGGTTCTTGTAGAAGTGTAAACCCGCAAAACGACATGCCTGGTAGAGATTCTCCGATTCTGATGCTTGATCCGGGGATGTCTCTTCCATCTGAATCGTAATTCCCGCGCGCTCAGCGAGTGATCTGACGGCCTCAACAAAGGTGACCTTCTCCATTTCCATGACGAACGTGTAGATATTCCCCCCCTTGCCGCAACCGAAACAATGATACATCTGTTTGTCCGGACTGACGGTAAACGAAGGGGTCTTTTCCTTGTGAAATGGGCACAGTCCAAGGAAGTTCTTTCCCCGCCGTTTGAGCTGGACGAAGGAAGAAATGACTTCCACAATGTCGTTTGCTGATCGGATTTCGTCTATTTTGTAGTCTGGAATCCGCATGGGGAGATGAAGATACAACAAAATTCGGAAAGGTGGAAGGAGGAGAAGTTCCGGGAAGAACGGAATGAAGAGACGGTGGAATGATGGAATAATGGAATACTCCGATCGTCCTTTTCTCGCTTGTCGGAGTAGTGGATGATGGAGGATGGATGGTGGATGCCGGGTGGTGGGCATTTGATGGACAAAAAAGGCCTCCCGTATTCCAGGAGGCCTCCGAAGTGATTCGCGGGAAACGTCACTTCATGTTTGCGATAGCCTCCTTCACGGTTGACCCGAATTCTTCCGCCGCCTCGTTGAAGACGCGGATACTTCGCTTGACGAATTTCTTGTCGCCGTCCTGCGAAGGTTGGCTGGCCGTGATGGTCAGGTATTTGGTTTGATTCTTGGCCTCTTTCACGTCAAAGAAGTACGTGATTCCGCGGGCCTTGAGCATTTTGGAATAGAAGTCTGGCATGACCCCCTCCTCATGTAGTGTGGTAGGATAGTGAATTGGTAAGCCCCCCAACAACGTGGGCAATGGCGAAGCTAAAGAAATTCCATTACTGTGTCAAGTCGCAAGCCAATGAATTTCGGTTTCCCCTCGACATGGATCCGAGGCCTGAAACCTGTTATTGATTTCCAGCTGAAGTGGCCGTATCATTGGGATCAACAGGCAATCCATGGCACATTCACTCCGTACCGGTCATTTTCCATTTTTCCCGCTCTTCCTCTGGTTTCTCCTTCTCCTGAGCTCGTGTGATTGGATCCCCTATGTCCAGAAGCAGTATGAGAGCCGCATGGGGCAGAAACACATAGCCTTAAGAGAGGAGGCGGTACTGGAATACGAGACCGGCATGATCGTCAAGTACGACAAGTCGAAACGAGAGGCAGTCAGCAGAAAGCTCTATTATATGGGGACAGTTGATTCCACACTCCTCTTTCTCTGGCAGCGATACGATCTGTCCACCTTCTCGGCAACGACGGACAGGACCCTTGAAAAATCGGTCGTAAGGTTCGATTTGGAGCCATTCCCGTTCACCATCAATGTCCGCGGTTTCAGCTTTCTTGTTCACGAAGCCGACAGCAGCCACATCACCTATACCCTTCTTTCCGCCGAACCGAACGATCTGCCTGATACAACGGTTGTCAAGAAACCTGTCTGGTAGGATCATCGGGGGCATTTCCGCAACCCCGCAAAAAGGACAAAAAAATCCCGCTCCACAGAGTGTGAAGCGGGAATCGCAATTTCGGATTTCGGAATGTGGATTTCGGATTCATGGATACATCCGCAATCCAACTTCCGCCTTCCGCAATCTTAGTACATGTCTCCACCCATACCGCCCGGAGGCATCATGGGGGCCTTCTTCTCTTCCGGCTTCTCGACGATGGTTGCTTCGCTCGTGAGGAGCAGGCCGGCGACGCTGGCTGCATTTTCCAGGGCGATACGAGAAACCTTTGTCGGATCAATGACACCGGCCTTGATCAGATTCTCATATTGCTCAGTCTGCGCATTGAACCCGAAATCGTCCTTGCCATCCTTCACCTTGTTCACCACCACGGAGCCTTCGAGGCCCGCGTTGGTGACGATTTGCCTGATTGGTTCCTCGAGCGCACGCCGGATGATTTCCACACCGACTTTCTGATCAGCATTTTCGGTTTTGACTTCATCCAGCCTTTTGATTGCCCGCAGGTAAGCGACTCCGCCACCGGGAACGATCCCTTCTTCGACTGCAGCGCGCGTTGCGTGGAGAGCATCTTCAACGCGGGCTTTCTTTTCTTTCATTTCCACTTCGGTGGAAGCGCCGATCTTGATCACGGCAACACCGCCCGAAAGCTTTGCCAAACGCTCCTGCAGTTTCTCCTTGTCGTAGTCAGAGGTCGTCTTATCGATTTGTTGTTTGATCTCGTTGATGCGTTGCTTGATTTGATCCTTTGTACCGGCTCCCTCGACAATCGTCGTGTTGTCTTTGTCGATGGTCACCTTTTTGGCAGTACCGAGATATGAAAGCTGGGCGTTTTCGAGCTTGAAGCCCTTTTCCTCGGAGATGACCGTTCCGCCTGTCAGGGTCGCGATATCTTCGAGCATCGCTTTCCGGCGGTCGCCGAAGCCGGGAGCTTTCACTGAACAGACCCGAAGCGTACCCCGGAGTTTGTTTACGACCAGTGTCGCAAGAGCTTCACCTTCCACTTCCTCTGCAACGATCAGGGTGGATTTCCCCGACTGGGCAACCTTCTCGAGAATCGGCAGGAGATCCTTCATTGCACTGATCTTTTTGTCATGGATGAGAATGTATGGATCTTCAAGAACCGCCTCCATTGTTTCGGCGTCAGTCACGAAATACGGGGACAAGTAGCCGCGATCGAATTGCATTCCTTCCACGACATCGAGGTTCGTCTCTGTTCCTTTTGCTTCCTCAACGGTGATCACGCCATCTTTGCCGACTTTTTCCATTGCATCCGCAATGAGCTCGCCGATACTGCGGTCATTATTAGCGGAAACGCTTCCCACTTGGGCGATCTTTTCCTTGTCGTCGCCGACAGTCTTGCTGAGATCCTTGAGGCCCTCGACCACTTTCTTGACAGCGAGGTCGATGCCGCGCTTCAGATCCATCGGGTTTGCGCCAGCGGTCACGTTCTTCAGCCCTTCCCGCACAATAGCCTGTGCAAGGATCGTTGCAGTTGTTGTCCCGTCGCCTGCGACATCAGAGGTCTTCGAAGCAACCTCCCGGACCATTTGGGCTCCCATGTTCTCGATCGGGTCGGAGAGTTCGATTTCCTTTGCTACTGTGACGCCGTCTTT
>DATECW010000126.1:0-2219 GCA_035286705.1 Bacteroidota bacterium | reverse complement strand
CGCGACAGCATTGGTGTACGGTATCCTCTCTGACACGCTCAATTTTTCCAGGATGGCAAAGCAGGAAACGGTCGAGACCTACCTGAGGCTCCTGTCGTTCAGCGACGTCCATGTACTTGCACGCATCCAGAATCCCCGGCGACCAAGACGGTTTTTCCGGGACTTGGCAAACTGCATTGTTCGATCCCGCGTACGTCAAAGACTCATCGTCTCACACCTTGGCCCGGTGGAGAATCCCGACGTCGTATCTCAAATGGCCGATCTTCTTCTTGTTTGCGAGGGAATTGAGTGGGCGTTCTGCACTGGGCGGCACGGTGACAATATTCACGTTTCTCTCAGAACTTCCATTCCGGAAGCCGGGGCCGGCCTGATTTTACGCGACATCTTCAGCGACACGAGGCAGGCGGGCGGACATGGTCAAATTGCGGGCGGGAAGTTGAGGGTGAAAAGCGGACAAAATGAAGAGGAGTGGGCAAACGCTGAAGAGATGCTCACGGACAAGCTCGCGGAACGATTACACCTGCAGCGTAACACTTCGTTTCATCCGCTTGTTCAGGACGGAACGCAAAAATTTCCCCGAGGATAATCGTATGGACGTGATCCGTATCATCGAATCAATCGGCATTTCAGGTTTCCTCGACATCCTGTTTATGTCGGTCGTCATTTATTCACTGCTCGTTTGGTTGAAACAAACAAAGGCCGCCTTTGTCGCCATGGGGATGTTTATTTTTGGTGTGGGTTACCTCCTGGCACGTCAACTCGACCTCTCCTTGACGATTATCGTGTTCCAGGGATTCTTTGCCATCATAGTGATTGCCGTGGTCATCATCTTCCAGGAAGAGATCAAACATTTTCTCGAACAATTGGCCAGCCGCAATCTCATCACGAAATTCCGACTCCGAAAGGTATTCGGTGTCCCGAGGAAAGAGACCGAGCTGCTCGTCAACGTGGCCCGAAATTTTTCGCGCGACAAGATTGGAGCTATCATCGTGATTTGCGGTAATGATCCCCTCGTGCGGCACATCGAGGGCGGTGTGAACCTCAAGGGAGAAGTAAGCGAGACTCTCCTGGGCAGTATTTTTGCCCCCACTTCCCCCGGCCACGACGGAGCAGTTCTTGTTGTCGGGAATCAGGTCGCATCATTCTCCTGCTATCTCCCTCTCTCGCAGAACCTAAAGAAATTGCCGAAGCCGGGAACGCGTCACGCAGCGGCGCTGGGGCTCGCCGAGCGTACGGATGCCCTCTGTCTTGTCATCTCGGAAGAGCGAGGGACCATCTCGGTAGCAAGGAATGGCGAAATGAAGGTTGTCAAGGATCCCGTAGAACTGATGTCCATCCTGGAGGGATTCTACAAAGAAATCACTCCATCGACGGATGAGAAATCATGGCCGAGCTTCTTCTCAAGGAACTATCGTGAAAAAGTCATTGCGGTGACAGCAACGGCTGTTCTTTGGTTCTTCTTTGTCCACGAGGCAAGAACGGATTTCCGGACGTACATCGTTCCCCTGAAATATGAAAACCTGCCGACACAACTTATGGTGGAAGAGGCAGATCCGCCCGAAGTGGAGGTTACGTATTCTGGGAGCAGACGGTCTTTCTATTTTGTGAGTACAGAAAACATAAGCGCCAAAGTCAACTTGTTCGGTGTCAAACCGGGGCTACTCAGGCGGACGATTACGAGATCCGATGTCAGCGCGCCCGAGGGCCTTGTCATCGAGAATATTCAGCCAAACCAGATCGTAGTTCGCGTGAAGAGGGCAGAGGCTAAGTAGAAAGGCACAGCAGTATTTGATGTGTGGGAGTTCGACATTCGATGTTGTTCTCCCTCTTTGCGAAGAACAATTTCGAATATCCAACATCGAATGTAGAATGTGGAAGTTGTGCTTTACAGCCTTAAAAAAATCCCGTCCTTCGACAAGCTCAGGACGGGATTCCTGTTGAAGAGCTGTGTTGTCTAGTCGCCGAAGGGGCTTGTAATCTTTCCTTCGTCCCACCGTTTGAGATAATCCTGCGTCACACTCTTGACGATTCCACCCAGCAGAATCAGCCCAATCAGGTTTGGTATCGCCATGAGAGCATTCCCGATATCTCCGAAGTTCCAAACGATTCTCAGATAGTCACCCTGAAGAACGGCGCCCATGAAGACAAAGAGGCAGAAGACGTACCGGTAGGGCATAACGCTCTTGATCCCCCAGAGGTATTTTGCTCCCTGTTCTCCG
>DATECW010000125.1:0-4145 GCA_035286705.1 Bacteroidota bacterium | reverse complement strand
GGGTGAGGTGTTCATACAGAAGAGCCAACAGGGCGGCGGCAGTCCAATGATACGAGGTTTCGCAACAAATCGGCTTCTTTACACGGTCGACGGCGTACGAATGAACACTGCAATCTTTCGCGCCGGAAATCTCCAAAATGTCATCTCACTCGATCCGTTCGCCACGGAAAACACCGAGGTCCTCTTTGGTCCCGGTTCTGTGATCTACGGAAGCGACGCAATTGGAGGAGTGATGAGTTTTCAAACGCTGACTCCGCAGGTCTCTCTCACCGAACAACCGCTCACCACAGGGAAAGCGATTCTGCGCACGTCATCGGCCAACAGCGAAAAGACCGGGCATGTTGACGTCAACCTGGGCTGGGCGAAATGGGCCTCGGTGACCAGCCTCTCCTCTTTCGATTATGGCGACCTCACGATGGGGCGACACGGCCCCACAGACTACCTCAGGCCATCTTATGTCCAACGCCAAGACGGCGTCGACGTCGTGGTAGCCAACGGCGACCCACGAGTCCAACGCCCGACCGGCTACACGCAAGTCAACCTGATGCAGAAACTGCGTTACCAGCCGGACAAAGAGTGGGATCTTCAGTACGGCTTTCATTATTCGACCACCTCGGATTATTCCCGGTATGACCGGCACATTCAATATCGCAACGGCTTGCCGAGGAGCGCCGAGTGGTACTATGGCCCCCAGGTCTGGATGATGAACAATCTGGCGGTCTCTCACAACACCAATGGGACGATCTATGATCAGCTCACCGTCCGTTTGGCTTATCAGTTCTTTGAAGAGAGTCGCGTCGACCGGGATATGAATGATTCCGGGCGCAGAAGGAGAATCGAAAAGGTCCATGCGTATTCCGCAAATTTCGATTTCAACAAGTCGGTCGGCACCGGCAAGGAACTCTTCTATGGACTTGAAGCGGTTTTTGACAACGTGAACTCAACAGGAACCGATGAAAACATCATTACCGGAGCAGCCATGCCTGGCCCGGCCCGCTATCCTCAATCGACCTGGTCCTCCTTTGCGGCGTACCTGACATATCAATACAAGATCTCCAGTCAGTTCCTTATCCAGACAGGAGCGCGCTATAACCGGTATCTTCTGGACGCGCGTTTCGACACCACGTTTTATCCGTTTCCCTACACCACTGCCGAAATGAGCAACGGTGCTTTGACGGGGAGCCTTGGCCTGGTGTATCACCCAACCGAGGAATGGTCTCTTAGTACGAATGTCTCCACCGGTTTCCGATCCCCCAATGTCGACGACGCCGGCAAGGTGTTCGACTCCGAGCCGGGATTCGTGATTGTCCCGAATCCCAACCTCGAAGCAGAATATGCGTACAACGCTGAAATTGGGGCTGCAAGAATCTTCGGTACCATGATGAAGATCGACTTCACCGGATACTACACATTTCTGGAGAGTGCGCTTGTGAGGCGGAATTTCACGCTGAACGGTCTTGACAGCATTGTGTATGACGGAGTTATGAGTCGGGTTCAGGCTGTTCAAAATGCTGCCAGCGCCCACGTCTATGGCATCCAGGCCGGTCTTGAGATAAAGCTCCCTTCAGGCCTCGGCTTCTCTTCCCATTTGAACTACCAGAAAGGTGAAGAAGAACTGGATGACGGCACCAGAAGCCCATCCCGCCATGCCGCACCGTGGTTTGGCGCCTTTCACTTGACCTATTCCGCACAGAACCTGATGCTCGATTTGTACACTCTCTATAACGGAAAAAAGAGCTTCAGTGAACTTCCGGACGAGGAGAAGGCAAAAGACTATCTCTACACAAGAGACTCCCGGGGAAACCCATACTCTCCGGCGTGGTACACAATCAATCTTAAAGCCACGGTTCAACTTTCGGATATTCTTGCCGTGAGCGGCGGCCTGGAGAATATCACCGACCAGCGTTATAAGCCCTACAGTTCCGGAGTTGCGGGGCCGGGAAGAAACTTCGTTGTCTCGCTAAGGGCCGGATTTTAGGGCCTGCAATCCGTTTCCCCGAGGAAATCACGACTATGACCTTTCTTGTCTGCCGAAGTCCGTTTCGCAGGACACAGGCGGAAGGTCGGGGTGAAAAAGTTAAAAGGGAGATAGACTTCAGTCCGTGCGATACGGTGGTAGGGATGAAGCTGGTCTTGCTTTCAATGACGGTCACTGCTACATTCATTGCACTTGCTCAGTGAGGATGGCTGACGCTCCTCAGGTTCACAACGGAATCGTCGTGTTCAGCGAAAACTCAAAACAGGCACCATGAAGCCTTTCTCAATCCCTTTTTCCCAGGCCGTTCTCGATGATCTGAGAATGAGACTGCGCCACACGCGGTGGCCAGATCAGGTGGACGGCGCCGGCTGGAGTTACGGAACCGAGCTCTCCTATCTGAAGGAGTTATGCAGCTATTGGGAGAACGAGTTTGACTGGCAGCGACAGGTTTCCATCCTCAATTCATTGCATCACTATCGCGTAACGATCGACGACTGTTTGATCCATTTCGTGCACGAACGGGGAAACGGTCCAAATCCCACGCCGCTAATCATTTCCCACGGTTGGCCAAGCTCCTTCGCCGAAATGCTGAAGATCATTCCCATGCTCACCGATCCCGTTCGGTTTGGCGGAAAGGTGGAAGATTCTTTTGACGTTGTGGTTCCGTCCCTTCCGGGATTTGGCTACTCTTCACCCAGAAGGCACGGTCATATGAGGGCACATGAACTTTGGGCCAAACTCATGACCCAGGTATTAGGCTATCCTTCGTTTGTCGCGCAGGGAACCGATGTCGGAGCGGGGGTTACCTCGTTGCTCGGGTATTTCTTCCCTGATTGCGTTCGGGGAATTCACATCAGCAGCGTCGATCTACTGTGGCCCGATCCCCTTCCCCCTGCGTCTGAGCTGACCAAAAACGAGAAGAGATACCTCGCCGGATTTGAGAAATGGGAAAAAGAAGAAAACGGATACGGTCACATTCAGGGAACAAAACCGCAAACGCTGGCGTACAGTTTGAATGATTCGCCTGCGGGGCTTGCGGCATGGATCGTCGAAAAATTCAGGTCCTGGAGCGATTGCGGCGGAAACATCGAGAGCCGGTTCACGAAGGATGAACTGCTGACAACGATCATGATCTACTGGACAACGCAAACAATGAATTCTTCGATGCGTCATTACTATCACTATGCAAACGATGTCAATCTGCCCAGACGAAAGCCGGGCGAAAAGATTCGTGTTCCCACCGGTGTCGCGATGTTCCCCGGTGAAAAAGACCTGATTGTTCCTCGTGAATTCGCGCAACGGTCGTATGACATCCGGCATTGGACCAACCTTCCCCGGGGTGGACATTTCGCGGCCGTGGAAGAACCGGAGCTGCTTGTGGAAGACATCAGAGCATTCTGCCGGCACATACGAACCAAAGGGTCGACGAAATGAACCATCGACGATATTCCCTCTTCCTTTTTCTTCTGTCAATTTCATCAATTTCGCTTCTTGCTCAGTCTGTAACAACAGCAAGGGTCCAGCGTGAACGCCCCGACCTCCGGCGGTTTTTTTCCGCTTTCAACGCAGAGGGGACGTTCGTCCTGTATGCCATCAATGCCGACAGTTGCATCCGATACAATCCCGACCGCGCAAAAGTCCGTTTCCTCCCCGCTTCGACGTACAAGATCTTCAATACCATGGCTGCATTGGACGCAGGTTCGATTCCGGATGACTCCACCGTTCTTAAATGGGACGGAGTGAAGCGCAGTGTCAGCGCGTGGAACCAGGATCAGGACATGCGGACGGCGTTTCGGAACTCAACGGTTTGGTTCTACCAGGAACTGGCACGACGGACGGGTGAAAAGCGACTGCGCGACATGATGAAGCGTGAGCAGTACGGCAACGCCAACGATTTCGGGGGCGTTGACATGTTCTGGCTTACAGGTGGGCTGCGGATTTCAGCGAATGAACAGATCGATTTCCTTACGAAGCTGCATCATCGCACACTCGGCTTTTCAAGGCGCGCGCAAGACATTGTTTGCAGTCTCATGCTTCTCGAAAAGAAGGATCATCACACACTGCGCGGTAAGACCGGTTGGACTGAACAGGACGGAAACCAGATAGGATGGTTCGTCGGGTTCGTCGAGCGCAAGGACGAAACGTACGTGTATGCCCTCAATCTCGG
>DATECW010000124.1:0-8647 GCA_035286705.1 Bacteroidota bacterium | reverse complement strand
TGCAATGAAGCTCACAAAGAACACGGTACGCCTGCTTGTCGTCCTCATGATCGTTGCCCTGGGGGGGCTGATTCTTTTGCAGGTACGGCTTTTTCTGAATAACGTCGATCTCAAACAGGAGGCCTTCCGGCGAAACGTCGTTTCCGCAATGAACAGCGCCGCGGCCAGGCTGGAGGAAATCGACCTTCGGGACCGATTCTTTACCGTCCAGACCGAAGGACCGCCGCGCGTGCGAAGACATGCGCCACCGGATTCCGCCAGGAACAAGTTCTTTTTCACAAGCATCCACAATTCGCTTTCAACCAAAGTGGAGGGGGAACGGCTGACGTACAGCCTCGAACATCCCCAACAGGTCACCGTTCGGATGTACGATGTCCTTGGACGTCTTGATACTATCCTCGTAGAGACAACAAAAGAGCAGGGTACTCACGAGGTGCTGCTACCGAAGGGCCGGGGAACACGAATCCTGAAGGTAAAAACCGACAGTGCGTCCTCAGTCATTCGGTGGGAAGGAACAACCGCGACCGGTTTTTCGACCAGCACCCGAACGGACACCATTGGCACCATCGTCCTCCGAGTCGCCGAAACATTCAAGTCAGGGGCACTTCCCGTTCTTGCCCGCAGACTCCGACCCGGACTCGTTGATTCGGTTCTCAAAGCGGAGTTTGCCCGAAACGGTATTGATCTCCCGGTCACGTATGCCGTTTTCGAACTTCCCCACGATTCGCTCCTCTTCGGAAATCCGGAGTTGGCGGCTGAATCCAACCGATCCGACGGCTTCGTATCGATGCTGTTTGCCAACGATTTCTCCGGTCACGCGGGCGAACTGGTCGTCCGGTTTCCGACGTACCGTACATACCTCGTCATGGAGTTTCTCCCCGAACTGAGTCTCAATATCCTGTTCCTCGCGGTTGTCACAGGTTGTTTTTGGTTCACTATCCACACGCTTGTGCGTCAAAGAGAATTTGCGGGTCGTGTGACCGATTTCATCAACAATATGACGCACGAGTTCAAGACTCCCTTGTCCACGATCGCCCTGGCAAGTGAAGCGCTTCATCGTTCGGATGTCCTTCAATCAAAAACGAAAATTCGCCGGTACAACAAGATTATCGGCGAGGAATATACGCGCATGCGCGGACAGGTAGACAAGATTCTCGACATGGCCGCGCTGGAAGAAGGAGACGTTGAATTCCATCGTGAGTCTGTGGACCTCCATATGCTGATCACCAGGATCGCAGAACACGTTTCTCTTGAGGTGTCTGCCCGGGGAGGAACCCTTACAACCGATCTCAGGGCCGCCGTCAGGACAGTCCTCGCAGATGCCATCCACATGGAGAATGCTTTTCGCAGCGTGCTGGACAATGCAGTGAAATACTCTCCTGCCTGCCCGGAAATAGCGGTTTCAACAGAGAATGTCCATGGAACCGTTTTGGTTCGCATCAGCGACCGCGGAATCGGTATTTCGAATGAACACCAGCACAGCGTCTTCGAAAAATACTTCCGGGTGCCGACAGGAAACGTCCATGACGTCAAGGGATTTGGGCTCGGGCTGAGCTACGTGAAGCTTGTCGTCGAGGCTCACGGTGGCAATGTGGCTCTCGAGAGTGAATCGGGCAAAGGTACCATCGTCACGTTACAGCTGCCGGTGAAGGAACAATGAAGCAACGCATTCTTCTTCTTGAAGATGATGCCAACCTGGGCTTCGTTCTCCAGGAGCATCTGGAATCGCAGGGGTTTGTCGTGACGCTGCGAACCAACGGAGAGGAAGGCCTGGCTGAAACCTCGGAAAAACGATTCGATCTTTGCCTGGTGGACGTGATGATGCCTCGAAAGGACGGATTCACTTTCACCAGAGAGTTCCGGCAGAAAGACAAAGAGACACCGGTCGTCTTTCTCACGGCAAAGGCCCTCAAAGAGGATCGGATTCAGGGATTCCTGATCGGGGGGGATGATTACGTGACAAAACCGTTCAGCATGGAGGAGCTCCTGTTGAGGATCAAAGCGGTTCTGCGGCGAACGGCCGGAGAGGCGCGAAAGGCGGGAGATCTCGCTGAGTTCAAACTTGGCCACTCAAGGTTCGACAGCACCTGGCAGACACTGACGGTCAAGTCAAACAAACGGACATTGACAGCGATGGAATCGCAGTTGCTTCAATTGCTCTGTGAACGAAAGAACTCGATTGTGACCAGATCGGAAATCCTCAAGGACGTATGGGGGGATGACAGCTATTTCAACGGCCGAAGTCTTGACGTTTTTGTTTCACGCCTCAGGAAATACCTCGCCCCTGATCCGTCCGTGGAAATCAAGAATGTCCACGGAAAAGGGTACAAGCTCGTCGTCCGGTAGTCATTACAACAAAACCGAACCATGAAGGCACGCCCGCGAGCCGCAACAAATACACCTTTCACTTCGACGCCTGCCTGCCGAAGGCACGCAGGCATGAAGGACACAAAGCGCCGGTTTACCGCGGTCCGGGTGGCAAATGATCCATCAGATATCCTGTAAGAAGTTCGTAAAGATGGCGGGTTGTGTTCCTTCCTTCGTGAATCCCGTGGGACCTGTTGGGATACGCCATCATCGTGAACTTCTTGTTCAACTCAATCATTCTGTTGATCAGGGCTTCCGAATTCTGGTAATGAACATTATCATCTCCCGTTCCATGGACAAGGAGAAGATTTCCCTTCAGGCCCTCTGCAAATGTGATCGGTGATCCGTCCTTGTAGCCCTCAGGATTTTCCTGAGGTGTTCTCATATAGCGTTCCTGATAGATCGTGTCGTAATACTTCTGATCTGCGACCGGAGCCACGGACAATCCCGTGTGATAGATGTCAGGATAACGGAACATCATATTCAGCGTCATCGAACCTCCCCCGCTCCAACCCCAGATGCCTACCCGGCTCGCATCCACGAAAGGCCATGCTGTTATCACCCTCGCGGCAGCGGCTTGGTCCTTTGAAGCAAGAACACCGATCTGTTGATAGACGCTCTTTCTCCATGCTCGCCCACGCGGCGCCGGGGTGCCCCGGTTGTCGACACTCGCGATGATGTACCCTTTTTGAGCCAGCATGAGGTGCCACAGATATCCGGTGCCACCCCATCGATCCAACACCGTTTGGCCGGCCGGCTCTCCATAGACGTGAAACAAAATCGGATAGCGTTTTGAGGGATCGAAGTCCGGCGGTTTGATCATCCATCCGTCCAACTGAACTCCTTCTCCGATATCGACCCGGAAGAACTCCGCCGGAAGGCGCTTCAAGGCATGAACGTTTTCGCTCAATTGAGTATTCGGAGCAAGGCTTCTGACGACCTTGTGCGAAGGCAGCCGGACGAGATCCTGCGACGGGGGTTCACCGAACGACGTGAAGGCATGAAACGCCCACATTCCGTTGGGGGCGATGGTGTAGTAATGCGTGCCTGCTTGGTCCGAAGGAGAAATCTTCTCCGGTTTTCCCTTCCCGTTCATTCGGGCACGGTAAAGATATCTTTGCGTGGGATTTTCGGGTGATGCAATGAAGTAGAGCCATCCCCCCTTTTCGTCGATATGCTGAATGTCAATCACGTCCTCCTCGCCGGGGGTCACCAATGAAATTCCGCTGCCTGTGCGCGCGGCCAGATACGCGTGCCGCCATCCGTCCCTCTCTGAGACCCAGGTGAACCGTTTTCCGTCTTCCATCCACTTCAGATCATCTCCGATATCGATCCAGGCATCGTCCCGTTCCGTGAGAATTGTGCGGACCTTCCCTGTTCGTACGGCACCCAGCATGATTTGAAGAGTATTCTGCTTTCGATTGAGATGCTGTAGCACAATTTCATCAGAGCTTGCCGCCCAATCCATTCTCGCGATGTAGTTGTCGCGTTGATCGCCCGGGACATCCATCCATTGCGCCGGTCCGCCTTCAATACTCACCACACCGACACGGCATGCCGAATTCGTTGTTCCCGTCTTGGGATATTGGACGGGGGTGACAAAAGAGTACAAGGAATCCGTGTTGTTGATAAGAAGGAAATCGCGAACCCCGGCAGCATCAAGCTGCCAGAATGCAATCTGTTTGCTGTCAGGGCTCCAGCGCATTCCATCGCGGAGTCCGAGTTCTTCCTCATAGACCCAATCGAATGTGCCGTTGATGATCGTACCACTGCCGTCGGATGTCAGTTGTTTTCGGTCCCCACTGATCACATCCTCGACATACACATTGTTTTCCACCACATAACACACCTTCTTGTTGTCGGGTGAGAATTTTGCAAACATCAATGTCGATGGCTTGGCGTTTCCTCCCAACTGTCGCAACACACGGGATTTCAGATTCAACACCCAGAAATCCCCGCGCGTATTCTGGCGCCAGACCCTTTGGGAATTCGTGAAGACAAGAAGACAAGATCCGTCGGGCGACCACGAATAATCGCCGATCTGAAGCGGTTCGCTCTTTCCTTTCGGAATCAGAAGGTCTGCAGAGACAAGAACCTGGCGCTTCCCTGATTCGCTCTCATATCGCACGATGTCCCTGCCACTTGAGGTCTCGGAACGCTCAAGAGTCGTGTATCCCGACCCGTCTGCCAACCATCGGGCCGGGCCGAAGCGCTCAAGGCGGAAATCGGCCGAACTGAAGAGCCGTTCCAACGAGAGCAACGAACGATCCTGTCCCAACACTGGAAAAGTGCACAGAATGAACACGAAGCAGAGAAAAACTCGCGTGTGTTTCATGTTGTAGTCCCTTCGATCATAATTCCGGTGGTTTATCTTATTTCCAATTAAGTCTCATGTCGAATCAAATCCCCCATTCCTCCCCCTTTTCCAAAGGGGGAATCCGGCAGCAAAACCGTTCAGTCCCCATGTTCTCTATTACTTGCAGTGCGAATCAGTTATTTTTCTTTGACCGGGATGCCCTTGAACCCTGCAATTAATCCTTGCTCACCGACAGCCCAACCCGCATCCTTTGACCCGGCAAAACTCACGGCATGAAAGCCGGTCGTATCAATGGATGCCCAGGTTCTTCCCCCGTCGAGCGAGTAGTCGGAACCGCTCGGACCCACGGCAATAATTGTGGAAGGTGATGCCTTTGAAATGGCAACGACGCAGGAGCGAAAGCCGGAGGGAAGCGAGGAACTCAATGTCCATGTTTCGCCTCCATTCGTGGAGAAGGCGGATGATCCGGCGTCATCCCTGACATTCCGATAATCTCCACCGACAACTACACCGTGGCGGTCATCGACAAAGAGAACCGAAAAAACGCCGGTCGAGCTTGTGGAGCTTACAAGCGGTGTCGCGGAGACTTTCCATGTTTCGCCGCGGTTTGTCGAACGGTACACCCGGGCACAATTGACCCCGGTCCCAATCCACACGTGCGAGTCTCCCGAAACGGCAACACATGTTCCGCTCGCCGCAAAGGCTCCTTCACCGGGGAGAGCAGGCGGGAGGTTCTCCGGAGGAACAGAAATCCACGTCAGGCCGCCATCACTCGTCCGAATAACCGAAATTCTTCCATCGACCGCATCTCCCACCGCGACACCGGAAGACTCGTTCCAAAACGCCATCGCATCAAAAAATCCACGCGGGTCACGGTTCATGAAAGACAATTCCCAACGAACTCCCCCATTTGTCGTTTTGTAGATCCGCGATTTATCCCCTTCGCCAATGCTCAAGGCATAAGCGACCGAAGCGCTCATCGCGTCGACATCGCGGAAATCAAGAGAGTCTGTCTCGGGAACACCGAGAGCCATCCAATGCACGCCGGCGTCAGTTGACCGAAGGATGGTCCCGTGATTTCCGCTTGCCCACACAACCGTCGAACTCACAGCACTGACTGCCCGAAGGCGTTCGCTGGTAGGGCTAGGTTGAGGAATCCATTGAGTCAAAGCCACACCCGGCAGTCCAACAAGAAGAATACATATTTTCCGGCACATCCCTTTTCCCCGGGGCGCCAACTTCAATTACGCCTCCTCGCCGGCCTTTCGGGCATGTTCGGATCCAGATAGCTCCGCCCGATGCGTGTCTCAATATAGAAGAGATCCTCTGCTACTTGAAATTCGGAAGGATCATGCAGATTCAGTTTCGCCGTGTTCCATGAGGTAGTCGGATAGATGAATTCGAATTCCCCGGGTGAAGTCGTGACCTTCACAGGCATTTGGAAACTCTCCACGTCGGCATCCCAGCGGTACATTGCCGTAACGTCGCTCCCTTTCTTGACAACATTAACCTGAAGAACGGGGACCTTCGGCTCCTTGAGATACTGGTCGTAGAAATAAGAAAGGTCCTTGCCGGTTCTTTCTTTGATGAAACCGAAGAAGTCTTCGGCCTTGACGATGCTTTTCACGTGCTTCATCGCGAATCCGCGGATAATGTCAAACCAGAGAGCATCGTCGTCGATGACGCTGCGAAGCGTATTCAGAACCAGCTGCCCCTTGTCGTACATGTCACCCGAACCCCTGTATTGAACGTTATAGATCCCGATGATTGGGCGATCGTTCCTGACGTTTGATTTCTTTCCGTTGATGTACTTCAGCGATTCTTCCCGTCCGTAAAGGCATTCCACGTACACCGCCTCCGCATAGGCCCCGAAGCTCTCGTGCATCCACATGTCGGCAATATCGCTCGATGTGAGGCTGTTTCCCCACCATTCATGAGCAGTTTCGTGGATTATGATGAAATCGAACTTCATTCCAACTGCCGATGATGCGCGCCCCCTGTATCCTTGAATGTATCCATTGCCGTACGCCACCGCGGACTGATGCTCCATTCCGTTGTGCGGGCTTTCGATCAGTTTGTATCCATCCTTCCAGAATGCATAAGGGCCGAAGAATTTTTCATAGCATTTCAACATTGGCTTCACCTGCTGAAACTGCACTTTGGCTTTCTCGAGATTCTCCGGCATCACATAGTAGTCGAGGGAATATTCATGCTCTTCACCCTGAAAGGTGTCACTGAAATGTGCGAACTTCCCAATGTTGATTGTAACGTTATAGTTGTTAATGGGATTAGCGACAAACCAGTCGAATTTTTTCCACCCGTCGGGTAATGTTGTCACGGCGCGGAGTTTTCCGTTCGACACGTCTTCCAGGCCGGGAGGAACGGTCATGCTGATCATCATGCTGTCCGGTTCATCTGATTGATGGTCCTTATTGGGCCACCAGATGCTTGCGCCCGTACCCTGGCATGTCACGCACACCCAGGGATTTCCCTCACTGTCATAACGCCACGTAAGGCCGCCCTGCCACGGCGGGTTCGTTGCTATTTGCGGTGTTCCCGAATAGGAGAATTTCAGTTCGTGCAATGTTCCCTTTTTGACTTTCGCCGGCAGATTCACGAACACGGCATTAAATTCTCTCTCGTATGTCGCGGCTTTTCCGTCAAGTGTTATTCCGTCGATGCTCAGGTTGGCAAACAAATCGACTTGCATACGGTCAAAATCGTTGACGGCGCGAAACGTTATCGTATTCGAACCGGTGAGTGATTTCTTAAGCGTATCGATTCTTACGTCGAGGTGATAGTAGGTGACGTCATAACAGGTTCGGGCCGGCGTCAGCATTCCGCGCAGGGTGTCGGCGCGAGTGAAGACGGGCGGTTCCGCGGGCCTCTGGGCCGCGGCAACGGCAACAAATGCAGTTACCGCAATGAGGAGATTGATCAAACGGTGATTCATGAGACTTCCTTTCGATTCAGACTTGGGATCAAAATGCAGAATGTTCACAGGCGATTTCACGCGCCCTCTGTTGTTGCAGCCTTGAAGGATTTATTGATTCCCCCGAATATTATTTCGCCCTTTCAGGGTTGTTGATGGTTTTGTTGGTTGTGATCGGGGGTTTACACCCCCCGTTAGCATATGTTTCCCCTTCGGGGAAGATCAATTCGAGACCTGTGTGATAAGATTCTCCATTGCGGCCGGCAGAGCCGCAAGCGAACCAATGACAATATCAGCCGCATTCAGGATGTCCTTGGGCGGCATAAGATTCACATTGGGAACGGCGACAACAGAAGCCCCCGCAGCTTTGCCTGCAAGGATTCCGCTGCCCGAGTCCTCCACAACCACACTTTCGGCCGGACTGACACCAAGGCGCTTCATGACCTCAAGGTAGACATCGGGGGCAGGCTTGCCGTGCGGAACGTCATCACTCGAGAGAACTTCGGCGAAGCGATCCGTCCAATCGTTTGATTTCAATGCAGCTTCAATGAGAATCAATGGGGAGCCTGAGGCGAGCCCAATAGCGTATCTCTCCGAGGAATAATCAAGCGCATCTTGCGCACCGGGCATGATGCGTACTTCATGTGTCCGATAACCTCGAACCATCCCTTCCAATGTCTCTCTTACGATTTCTTCCCTCGAAAGCTTTCCATCGAGCTTGACCTCAACATAGTCTATCCAGCTCCTGGTGTTGCGACCCATCAATGCTTTCTGATCGTCGTCTGTCCAAACCAGCCCGAATCGGCGGAACATTCCCGTGCGTACCTTGAACCATACGGGCTCACTGTCCACCAGAAGACCATCCAGATCAAAAATCACGGCCTTCACAGGGCTTTTCCGACCCTTCATTGAACTTTCAGTGTAAGGATGGTTAACGAATGAGCCGGAAACAAATACGAGAATTCATTATTCGCTACGTCTGCGGACAATGTTCTTGCAGCGGGCACAGTCTTTTTATCATCCCCAAATGT
>DATECW010000123.1:0-4566 GCA_035286705.1 Bacteroidota bacterium | reverse complement strand
TCAGAGGTCAGTGAGGGCTTTGTAGGTCGGAATGCTATTCCGACTTGGCCCAGAGGGTGGCGAAAGCGGGTGGTGGGATTGCCGGGCAGAACCGAGGTATTGCCCACAGCTTTCCGCCAAACCCGCCAAAAAACATGGCGGGCAAGCAACACGGCGGGTAAACCGGCAGGCAGGTGTTCTTAAAGACGGAGTCGGGTTTATGGTGGTGGGCAGCAGCGGGCTGACACAGATCCCGCAAATACGGTTCGTCAAATGATCGGAACAAACTCCATGAAAGTGAATGCGGGGAAACAATGCGGTTCGCACGAGGACGCGGAAGAGGCTCGCTCATCCGCCAGGCACCGATTCTCCTTCGTACTGTTCCTCTCGTTCCTCTTCCTTCTCTTCTCCTGTGCGGATCCCGTCGAGCAGCGCGTCAGAATCACGAAAGCCGAACTTCTTCATGGTGTGGGGACTGGCGCTTCCGCAAGGATCCACACCTTTGACGGCTCTGTGTACCTCGCCACAAAGGGATTTATCATCAAGAACGATACGATTTCAGCATCCGCGCAAAAGTACGATATGACGCGCCTGTCCGACTCCGAACGGGAATGGCAGATTCCCATCGACAGCGTTGTCGGCGTGGAATACTTCGCCGTTGAAATGCCCGGATTGCGGGAGGTGGGAAATGCTGTTTCGGCCACAACATTCACCGTCTACTCGTTGGCCGGTTCTCTCGTCCTCCTCAAAGCCCTGTTCGGATCATGCCCGACCTTTTACACCTACGACGGTGAGGCACCGGTACTGGAGGCCGAAGGATTCTCCTACAGCATCGGAAAGTACTTTGAAGCGGGCGATCTTGACCGGCTTCACGTCGATCCTCCCTCCGGCGCTCCGTTGCGGCTGGACATCAGAAACGAGGCGCTCGAAACGCACTACATCAATCAGGTCGAAGTCCGATATCTGGAACACCCCGCGGGGACAGAGGCATATCCGGGTGTGGAACCCGGGACGGTGCACATTCTGAAGCCGAGGTCCCCGGCCTCCGCCGTGAGCATGAGCGGCCGAAATGTCCTTGGGGCGGTCATCAGGCGAGACGCAGAGAGCCATGAGAGTGATGAGCAAACCACACGAGCCCTCCTTCTCGAAGGGAAAAGGGATTACGTCGAATGTGAGTTCGAGAATCCGACAGGCAGCTCCACGATGACGCTTGTCCTGCGCGGGCGCAATACACTTCAGAATACGGTCTTATTGTATGACGTCATGATGCGCAACCAGGGGCCATTGGTGTTGGAATGGATAAGCAAGGTCAATGAGAACCCGCTCTATTCGTGGCGGCTCTATCGGTGGTACAAAGAGCATTCCGGCATTCAGGTGTTCGTCGAGCACGACGGCGAATTCGAATTAGAGGAACGGGTTCCCGACACCGGCCCGATCGCATGGAAGGAGACGGCGGTTCAGGTTCCGGTCGATCCCGGGAGCAAGACCGTTCGCATCCGCTTTGCCTTTCTCCCCGAAAGCTGGGCTATCGACTGGATCGGGTACGACGACCAACAGTACGATGTGGGCCCACTGACGGGCCTTGCTCCGGCAGCTGCGACAAACAACAGAGGGACGGACAATCACTCCATTGTGAGCCTTCTGGGGAAAGACGACGACGATTACCTTCCAACCTATCCCGGCACCATCATCAATCTCACGTTTGAAGCGCCCGCCATTCGGAACCCGGGGGCACGGACGTTCTTTGTCTGGAGCAAAGGGTACTATATCGAGTGGGTCCGAGGGGAATGGTTGAAGGCGCGGGACGACGTCATTGTGTTTGATATCAGAGATCCGCAGAAGATCTCAAGAGACCTCGCGGACCTCTGGAGGCAAAAACGCAGTGCAATCAAAGAGCAATTCTATGTTCAAAAAATCCCTCTCCGGTAGATTCCCCCGCGCCTCCGTCTCCGCCATTCTTTTGTGCGGGGTCGTTCTGGGCTTCATGGCATGTGCGGGAAGCGAAACGGAAGTGAAGCTGACGCCGTACGGGACCATGGCCGATATCTCCTCTTCGGATGGGAAATTGCAAGGTGTCGAGCTCCTGGCATTGCAGAATGACACCTTGTTCGTGCTTGGAGAGTCGTTTGCCGCGATTCCCGCGGCTTCCCTTAAGACCGTTTCCTTGAACGTCCGCGAAGACCGGTCGTGGATGTACATTGTTGTCTTCGCGCAACTCCTCCCGGCAACGGCCTTCATGGTGTCGGATGATAACACTGCGCAGTTTATCGGAGTTGTCATGGGGGCTTTGGGTATCGGCACATGGGCGGCGTGGGAATTATCGATCCCGCAATCGGTCTTTCGCTTTCCTCTTGATGAAGCCGAGGGGCGGGATTTTGCGCTTCATTTTCGGTTTCCGTATGGTGCGAACAGAGGTCAGCTTGAGCAGATTCGCGTGCTCGCGCGAAGGAGTGTACCTTGAGAGCCATTGCATTGTTGGCCGTTGCGGTGGGGATTGCCGGTTCGATGAGCGCGCAGGAAATCCGAAACGTGCGGATTGATTTCGGGTACGGCACAGCGCCCGCGTTGCACAACCCCGGTCCCGGATTTCGGGGAATACATGCGAACGTTGCAGCCGAAACCCCCTGGGGAGACTTCGGGCTCCTGTACCTGAGCAGAATCGCTCCCTCGCAACTCTATGGTCCGGGCAATGAACAAAGCGCCTCAACGATCGCTCTTCAAATTGAGAAAGCGTGGGGGAGTTCACGCGGGCAGTTCACGATTTCCGGCGGACTCGGGATTTTTAGCGCTAAGAACACGTTTTACAGCTACGATTGGCCGACAAATACTTCAAGCGTTTTCACAGAGACCTACACCCGCATCGCGTTCCCTGTCGGCATGCGCATGTGCTGGTACTTCACAGAGCATTTTGGCGTCGGAGCGTCGATTCTTGGAGCGTACGTGCCGGATCATTCGTACGTCGGTCTGCATCTGTTTGTGAGGGTGGGGTTGTAGATGGGGAGTTGGTGAGCTCGTTGAGAAGTGGGAGGTCAGACGGCAGTAGGCAGTAAGCAGAAAAATCAGAGGTCAGAAGAGACACAATGCGACGCATCCTGATAGCAGCTTCGATTATTCTCCAGCAAGGGTGCGCCTCTTTTCACGAGCTGACCAAAGAGGAAATCGACAAAGGGATGATTTCGGACGAGGCAGCAATTCGGGTGCTGCGCGTTGACGGCAGTGTGATCGAGAGCAGGCCGTACCGTCATGCACTCATTCAGGAACCATCTGATTTTGTTGTCGGATCAGGTGTGGACCGGGTTACGCAAATGCCGTTCGCCGGCAAAGTCCTGCGTTCGGAGATTGACTCAACCCGTCAGATAGGAATGAGCAGTCAGGGAACGCATTTCATCGTGTGGCGCAAACACAATGCCTCCCTTCTGTTTGAAGAAAATGAATATCTCGATATCACGCCGGAGTATCAGACGGGTCTGTGGTGTGTGGGGACGGTAACCGAACATGAACAAACGCGGCTCTTCAAAGGGAGGATCGACTCGTCGACGATCAGGAGAATTGAGACGAATCGATGGGGGAATCCCGAAGGAGCGAATCTCTTCACGTTCTCACTACCAACATCGGGCGGGCCGGCGAAGGGACAATATCGATGGGCAAGCCTGGGCATTGGGCCGCTCTCGACCGATCGCGACAGGGGAGCGTTTCTGGTGAGCTATTCAGCGTATTCGAAAGGTTCGCTCTACACCGTTCGATTCACTACGACCTTCCCTCAGATAGGCACGCCCGGGGGAGGGAGCTCGCCCGCATTCTCAGTCTATGAGCTCGCTGCCATGTATGGTTTTTCATTGAAATCGCAGTTTCTTGCAGCCTCAATCTCCGCGGGAATTTCTTACGCAGGCGGATCAGAACAGATATCATTGCAGCCAAATCCGGGTTACAAAACGGCGGATTTTTCTACCGTAAGTCTTCCTCTTGAGCTCGAATTATCGTTCACTCCCATGAGTGCCGTCGGTATTGGCGTGAAGTTCTATGCGACCTCCAATTCCAGGAAATCGTGGACCGGATCTGCATTCTGTCTGCACATTGGCGAGCTGTAGGGAATTGAAGGGAATATCGGTTCGTCGGAGTTGGGTTTATGATTGTGGCCGAAGATCGAATCAGTGAGAGCTTTGCTTGCCCGCCGACCTGTCCGCCGTGCTTTTTGGCGGAAGTTGTTTCACAAACGAAGGTGGGTAGGTCGGAATGCTATTCCGACTGGATAGCGAACTCATCCCCCGCCACAAAGCTCGGCGGGCAAGTAAGAAGAGAAGGGAGCGCGAACCTCTTTGAAGAGTCGAGGTATTGCCCACGGCTTCAGCCGTGGGTTGGGAACAGAACAAAAAAATGTAGAACCGTTTTAACGGTTTACCGCCTGGGCGATCTCATCCCCCTCGCCCCTTCTCTTACGAAGAGAAGGGGAGTTCGGAGGCAGATAAGGATGAGGCGAAAGGCATTGTAGGTCGGAATGTTTACCCGCTGCGTTTTGTGGCGGGATATTCCGACTTGGCCCAGAGGATGGCGAAAGCGGGTGGAGGGATTGCCAGGCAGAACCGAGGT
>DATECW010000122.1:0-2933 GCA_035286705.1 Bacteroidota bacterium | reverse complement strand
GCAACCCGCAATGATTGGTATATGGCCGTGGCCTACACCGTGCGCGACAGGATCATGCACAGATGGATGAGCACGATTGAGACCTACATGGGGAAGAAAGACAAGTCTGTGAGTTACTTTTCGGCTGAGTTTCTCATTGGCCCGCAACTTGGCAGCAACCTCATCAGTCTCGGAATTTACAATGAAGTGAGCGAAGCGGTCGCGCGGTTGGGACAGAATCTTGATGACCTGCTCGGGCAGGAAGAAGAGCCGGGATTGGGTAACGGCGGCCTTGGCCGGCTGGCGGCGTGTTTTCTTGAATCGCTTGCCACACTTGAAGTGCTCGGGGTCGGATACGGTATTCGATATGAATTTGGAATCTTTGACCAGGAAATTCGCGACGGCTGGCAGGTCGAACTGACCGACAAATGGCTTCGGCTTGGAAATCCGTGGGAAATCCCGAGGCCCGAGATTTCGTTCCTCGTGCAATTCGGAGGGCATACGGATCACTCGCCTGGCAAAGACGGGCGATACCGCGTCCGTTGGATTCCTCAGCGCGTGGTTCGGGGAGTTGCCTGCGATATCACGGTCCCGGGATACAAAGTCAACACGATCAATCTCCTGCGGCTTTGGAAATCGGAGGCCACGGAGTCGTTCGATTTTCATGCATTCAACGTCGGAGACTACTATCGGGCAGTTGCGGACAAAGTGTCATCGGAAAACATATCGAAAGTCCTGTACCCCAATGACGAGTCATTACAGGGAAAGTCGCTTCGTCTTGAACAGCAGTACTTCTTTGTATCCTGCTCGTTGCAGGATTTGATCAGGGTGCACCTCAACCGCGGAAACGACGTCAAGACTTTTCACAAGAGCAATGCCATCCAGCTGAACGACACGCATCCTGCAATCGCAGTCGCCGAATTGATGCGCCTCCTTGTCGATGTCCACACAATAGACTGGGATTCAGCCTGGGACATCACAAAGAACACGTTCTCGTACACGAACCATACACTGCTTCCGGAAGCTCTTGAGAAATGGCCGCTTCCCTTGTTTTCGGGCCTTCTGCCGAGACATCTGGAGATCATTTTCGAAATCAACCGGAGATTCCTGGAGGATGTGAGGAAGAATTCTCGGGCTGATGATGGACGGATTGCCCGGCTTTCTCTGATCGACGAAACAGGCGTGAAAGCCGTTAGAATGGCGAATCTTGCCTGCGTAGGCAGTCATGCGATCAACGGAGTCGCAGCACTTCACACGGAACTGCTCAAACGCGATGTCCTCCACGATTTTTCCGAACTCTTCCCTGAAAAATTTCTCAACGTCACGAATGGAGTCACGCCGCGGCGATGGCTGCTTCTCAGCAACCCAAGGCTCACGGAGTTGATTTCCAGCACGATCGGCGAAGGATGGATTCGTGACATGGAGGGCCATCTTAAGAAACTCGAAAAGTATGCCGACAATAAGGAATTCAAAAAGGAATGGCGCACAATCAAGCTCGAAAACAAGATGAATCTCGCGTCCCTCATTAAGGATCGAACCGGCGTAACGGTGGATCCGCATTCACTCTTCGACATTCAGGTGAAACGCATTCACGAATACAAACGCCAGCATCTGAACGCCCTGCACGTCATCGCCCTTTACCACCGGATCAAGAAGAATCCGGATTTGGATGTTGTCCCGCGGACGGTCCTGTTTGCCGGCAAGGCAGCTCCCGGTTATTTCATGGCAAAGCTGATCATCAAGTTGGTGAATTCTCTCGCTGAGGTAATCAATAACGATCCGGATGTGGCGGAGAGGCTCAAAGTTGTGTTTCTGCCCGATTTCAACGTCAAGAATGCACAAACCGTCTATCCCGCGGCCGACTTGTCGGAACAGATTTCCACGGCAGGCAAAGAGGCGTCGGGAACGGGAAACATGAAATTCTCAATGAACGGGGCGTTGACGATTGGCACCCTCGACGGAGCGAACGTTGAGATTCGCGAAGAAGTCGGCAAAGAGAACTTCTTCCTTTTTGGTTTGACTGCCGACCAGGTGAGGGATATCAAGTCTCGAGGATACAATCCGCGGCTGTATGTTGAATCGAACGCCGACCTTCAGTATGTGCTTGATTCATTGAGGTACGGACGGTTCTCCAACGGTGACATGGAACTCTTCAAGCCGCTCGTGGATTCTCTGGTTTATCATGATGAGTACATGCTTCTGGCTGATTATGAATCCTATATCAAATCTCAGGAGGAAGTGGAGAGGGCGTATCGTGATCAGGATCGATGGGTCCGTATGTCCATCATGAACGTAGCAAGGATGGGGAGATTCTCTTCCGATCGGTCCATCCGTGATTACGCGGAAAAGATCTGGCATCTGAAACCTGTGAAGATTAAGGTCGAATAAGAATACCGGAGGTCGGCCAAAAGACTGTGTACTGAATGTTCGCATGGCTGTAATCAAAGTCTGTACAAGACAAGCGCCCGGTGATGAGCCGGGCGCTTTGGATTTCATGTGAGAATGAAGTGTGGACGATTATGTGATGTTTCGATGGTACACAATCAGTGTGGCATCATCATCCGGTACCGGTTTGCCGGCAAAGGAATGAAGTTGCGTCCGCACTTCCTGTGTGATCTCTTGCAGGGAACGTTGCGATGAACGCTCAAGAATGTCCTTGAGGCGGTCTTCTCCAAACTCTTCACCGATGGGTGAACGGGTCTCCAGAATTCCATCCGTATACATCACCAGAAGTTCACCGCGGTCTATTGTCGTTTCACCCACCGAAAACACCGAATCTTCAACGAGTCCAATCGCCGGGCCGGTAGGCCGCAGCGTGTCGAAGTGTATCCTTCCCCCTCCGGGTCGACGCAGCACGTACGGCGGGTGATGCCCTGCATTGACATATGAAAGTCGGCCGGTGGCAGGATCAAGATGGGCGATGAAAAGTGAGACAAACTTCGTCAGGCTGATAT
>DATECW010000121.1:0-4551 GCA_035286705.1 Bacteroidota bacterium | reverse complement strand
GAAAACTCAGGAAAAATGAAAATCCGATTTCCCGCTCCGAATTATCGGGGGAGAAATCGGATCTTCAGAAAAAATCAACAAATCAACAAATCAACAATATCTCATGCCGCAGCCGGTTCTTTCTTTGCACCGAAGATGAAGGTCAGAGCTACACCGCACGCGATGAATTCGACCCATCCCCCCAGGAACCATTTCAGTGCCAGCGAATAGGGAATCGGCATCGATCCGTACATGCCGTAAGCGGCGGGAAGGGATACGAGCATGGCGACGTACGTTCCGTACCTGACACCCTCCAACCATCCCTTCCCTTCGTATCCCTTCGAGAAAATGAGGGTGAAGAAGAATGCCATGAAGGCATAGGTGATGAAGAAAATGTACATCTTCATTTCAGCCATCGGCCGCCACAGGTTGGCGGTGGCCTCAAACTCCTTTGTAAGGAGCATCCCGTTGAGAAGGTAGTCAAACACCGCAATGATGACAAATACGACTACTGCCCCAATCCAAACCTTCTTATTCATACATCCTCCTTTGTGGATGGTGAAAGAATGAAGGATCAGAAAACCATGCAATACTACGGATTTGAACACCGATTGTCAAGCCAGCAGGAACAAGCCTGACCAGTTCTAAATAGGAACGATGCCAAGTATCCAGCTTCCGAAGACAACCAGGACAAAGAGTGTGAGCAGCCAACCTGCGATATCGAGGAAAAAGCCTGAGCGAATCATGTCCTTGACGCTCACGTAACCCGATGAGTATACGATGGCATTGGGAGGCGTGGCTACCGGGAGCATGAAAGCCATCGATGCTGCAAGGGCCACTCCCACAGCCAGCGTGACCGGGTTCTCTCCAGTGCTCAGCGCGATTGAAATCACAATGGGCACCATCATCGAGGTCACGGCAGTGTTGGAGGTAATTTCTGTGAGAAAATCCACAAGGACGACAATCGCAATGAGCATGACAAATGTTGAAGGGGCTCCGAGGCCTCCGACAAACGAAGCGGCGATCCAGGAAGCAAGTCCGGTCTTGAACATGGCCTCCGAAAGGGCAATACCGCCTCCGAAGAGAAGAAGCGTTCCCCAATCCACATAATGCGTGTCGCGCCAGTCGAGGACAAACGTACCCTCGCGAACATTCACCGGAACCAGAAAAAGCAGCATTCCAATTGTCAAGCCGATGGAGTATTCATCAATCCATGCGAGCCTTGCCGCGAGCGGCGGAGGCAAGAGTGAATCCCAGAATGGATTGGTGACCCACAAGATCACGGCGAGGAAAAACACGCCCACGGTCCGCTTCTCTCCTGCCGAAAGAGGGCCAAGGGATTGTCGTTGCTCCAGCATCCGATCTTTGCCCGATTCAATACGGGTGACTTCAGGCTTATTCAGCAGAAGCAAGATCCACCAGGCGAGCGGGATGAACATAATCACGTACGGAACTCCAATTCCCATCCACTCAAGAAACGAAATGGAGTGGTAGTTCGGATCACTGGCAAATGTCGAGTTGAGAATACCAAGAGCGATCCCGTTGGGAGGAGTCCCGATGATGGTTCCCACGCCGCCGATCGACGCGGCCCAGGCGATTCCAAGCATCAGGGCTTTTCCGTACCGTGATTCGCCGGGCCGGGTATCAAGGGTGGAAAGAATTCCGAGGCCCAGCGGCAACATCATGGCGGCCGTGGCTGTATTTGAAATCCACATGGAGAGAAACGCGGTCACTGTCATGACGCCAAGGAGAATCGACCGCGTGTCGTTCGCGATATTCCCACGCGTGAGAAACCACAGCGTGAATCGCCTGTCGAGCCGCCACTTCTGCATAGCGCCGGCGAGAAGAAATCCTCCGAGAAAGAGAAAGATGATGGGATTTGAGTAGTTGACAAGAACGGTTCGGGTGGTGAAATCCACGGTTTGACCATCCTGGAATCCGGCGACATGAAACAAAGGGAGAACAACTGCGGGAAGCAGCGCTGTTGCGGGAAGCGGAAGGGCCTCGGTCAGCCACCAAACGACCATCAGCAAAACCAGAGCAAGTACCAACTGCATGGAGGACGCGAGCTGCACGGCGCGATCTCCAATATCCGGGGTCGCTTGCGCAGCTTCAAGGAATGTCCCGAACGGCGGAAGCGCCGCAATGAGGGCGAAGACGGCAAGACCAAGAAGGAATCCAAAGCGACGGACAATCATAAAGGCGAATTCAGGATTTTGTTCCCACGTACGCGGGAATCGAATTTCGGATTTCTTTCATTCCCCCTGGCGCGCCGAACTCTGGCGAATCGTGGAACCGAAGAAAATGCCGTTCAGGAACAATTTGCTCGTTCCGAACCAGAAAGCGCGAAAGTTGGGATTGTCAGTCATCAAAATCACGCGGCCGGAACGGAAGGCACTGACAAGTACGGCCGCGGAATTCTTCACGAGAGGTTCATGCTGTTTATGAAGATATCCGCTGAGAAGCGGTTTCTCCGTGTATTGAACCGGAGTGGCATAGGGATTGGTTGAAGGATCAAGGAACACTGTTGTCGAACGAAAGACTCTCAAGGGAGAGTCTCCGTAACCGTACATGAGAGGATGCGTGCGGTCATACCTCACATCAAAAATGGATCCAGGAATCGACACTGCGCGGTTGAATTCCATCTCATTGGCATAAGGCCGTCGCTGGACGACACTGTCCTTTTTGGACCGTTCCTCGGTTCGCAGTTTTGCGGTTGCGAATTTGTTTTGCACCGCCCACTGAACGGCCTGCTCTGTCACAATCAACGTGCCCCCCTCCCCGATCCATCTCCTCAACGCATCTTTGCCCGATGAATCGATCGGGCTGTACGATCCCGCCACCATCACGATCGCCGTGTAACGGTTCAGACGGCTTCGCCCAAGCAATTCCGGATCGAGAAGTGTGACCGGCATATGCATCCTCTGATCGAGCAAATGCCATGCCTCCCCCACGTCGTTTGACGAAACACCGGGACCGGCAAGCAGCGCGACAACAGGAAGCTCAACCGCCGAGAACGCAGAACTACCCAGGTCGAGTCCCTCCGTGCTCAAGCCGCTTTCTGCAACATACACGTGGAGGCCATCTTCTTTCGCAGAAGCGGTGAGGAGGGTTTTGATGACGTCGGTCTTTTCCGCCTGAATGCCCAGAGGGACGAGAATGCTTCCCTCGCTAAAGCGATGACGGCCTTCCGTGGTTGTGATGTCGAATGCCCGCGAAGCGACCCTTGCTTTGACTCCGGCCTGCAACAGTCGGTAGAGCGCACGCGGAGCGTGATACACATGCCATTCAAACACGTACGCGTAGTCCTTCTTACCGGGCGAGAAGGCGCCGGTAATGAAAGGTGGCGATTTCAGGGCGGGGCCCAGGACCGACCTGTCGAGTGAACGCAGTTCCATAAAGGGAAGGCCAAAAGCGTACGGAAGGGTCCATGCCGAGATATCATAGAAGAGACTATCCTGGAAACGTGTCCTTTGCTCGAAGAGTGATGTCAGAAGCCTGTACTGAGGTTGTGTCGCGGGGACAACATACGCCCACCCGGGTTCGTACACAGTGCCACCGGCGGTGACGGCCTTTGTCAACGAATGGATGTTGATGCGGTGACGGAGAAGAATCGAAACCAATTCCGAATTCCGGTACGGGTCGATCTTTGATCCGAAGATGTACCCCTTCACAGGAGCCTGCTCAGCTTCTTTGACGGAAGAAACGGTGAACGAGCGCTGGTGATCGAGGAGTTCCTTCCGCATCTCACGCACCGCCTTCAGAGTAGAAAGTGACGCGGTGACCTGGTTGCGGATTGTAAAGGGGAAGCTCAGCGGTCCATACGAGCTCTCCTGGAGGTGGCCTCGCGAGCTTGCCTGCTCAAAAAGAATCCCGATGCCGCCGGTGATGTCGGGATACGACGAACCCTTCCCCACATAAAAATCATCATATCCTTCTTCCGAATAGTACAACGATCCTATCTGATCCAGTGCCTGGGCATGGTAGCTCCCGATTTTCTGCGTAAGGGAGCGGACTGTCGGTGGGGTAAGCGGATTATCCCTTCCTGCAACACCAGGCTGGAAAAAGAACGTACTGTTGGTTCCCATTTCGTGATGATCGGTGAGAACATTCGGTCTCCAAGCATAATACTGTTCAAGCCGCCCCTGTGTCTCGGGCAGCTGTACCGGCATCCAGTCCCTGTTGAGATCAAACCAGTAATGATTGGTTCTGCCGCCGGGCCACACTTCCATATGTTCCCGGCTGCCCGGATCTGCGACCGGCTGCCGGCCCCGGTGCATATTTGCCCATGTTGCAAATCTGTTGAGCCCATCGGGATTGATCGAGGGATTCATGAGGATAACGGTGTGTTGCAGGAGCTGATCGATCTCTGGTCCTTGCGCTGCCGCCATGTAATAGGCGACAAGAACCGATGCGTTACTCCCGCTTGGCTCGTTTCCATGGACGCTGTATCCCATCCAGACAACCACCGGCATCTCGTCGGTCTTGAGGGATGCAGATGCCGCGGGGTCGCTCAGCTGCAGATGGCGGGTCCGAATGGACTCGAGGTTTCCCAGATTGTCGGGCGACGTG
>DATECW010000120.1:0-12226 GCA_035286705.1 Bacteroidota bacterium | reverse complement strand
CCCCGGGAAACCATCGATCATCCGGCAGTTCAAGTCACGGCAATTCTCGAAGACGCCTCTCGCGACGGTATCTTGTGGGTTGGGACCTGGGGTGACGGCGTTATCGAAATTGACGTCAATTCAAACTCGATTAAACATTTCCGAGACAAGAGGAATCAGACTCCTCTCCCTTACAAAGATGTTCGGTTCCTTCAACATTCAACGACTGAATCAGATGTGCTTTGGGTTGGTACAGAAGGCGGAGGTCTCGCAAAGTTCAATGTGCGAGAGGGTTCCTTCGTTGCCTACACACACGAACCCAGCGATGACAGGAGCATCAGCAATAACAACGTTCGCAGCATGCTGCAGGACAGGTCGGGAAACTGTTGGGTTGGTACAAGCGGGGGAGGTCTGTGCAGGTTTGATCCCTCCAGAGAAGAATTTGTCTCCTATCGTCATGACGCAAGAGACTCTCATGGTTTGCCGAACAACAATATTCTTTCACTCTTGGAGGACGAATCGGGAGTCTGTTGGATTGGGACACGGACCGGGGTAAGTCGATTCTCTATTCAAACGCAACAATTTACTGTCTTTCAGAATGATCCTCTTGACGCAAACAGCCTCAGTGATGATTTTCTCTATTCGATTTTCGAGGATGCCTCGGGAATTCTCTGGATAGCGACGGGGAAGGGATTGAACCGCTACGATCCCGGGAAAGGGAGATTCCGCTCCTATCAATACAATGTCAAGGACGCCTCCAGTCTTCGCAATAATCAGGTTCGGACGATCTATGAAGATCGGCGGGGACAGCTGTGGGTGGGAAATACGAACGGCGTATTGCATCGGTTCGACAAGAAAACTGGAAAAAGCAAATCGATTATTGTGGTTCCACCACGGGCCGATAGCGAATGTGATATTCGTTCGATGTTGGATGATTCTTATGGCACCTTCTGGGTTGGGACCCGCCGCGGCCTTTATGTTGTCGATCGCCAAGGCTGGAAGAGCGTTCCCGCCGGGATCGAGATCCTTGAACAGAACTCTTCAGTAGAGGTCAACGTCAACTCCCTGTACGAAGACAGTAATCACGTGTTATGGATAGGGGTTTTGCCACTCGGCCTTATTGCATATGACATCAAGACGGGAACGGTGGTACAGTATGGAATAATCGATTCGACCGGCCAGGGAAGCGGCTTGCGCAGTCGCGAAGTGACATATGCAGGCTCCGACAAGAAGGGGAATCTTTGGGTCTGCACGTTCGGAGGCGGCTTGAATATGTTTGAGAAAGAAAAGAGGGTCTTTACCTCCTTCGCACGAAAGGAGGGAGTGCCGGATTACCTGTACGGATTTGTTGAAGATAGCCGCGGCAATTTGTGGCTAGGCAGCAATAACGGTCTCTGCAAGTTCGATCCTGAAACGAAACGAACACGCCTGTTCACCCTCAAACATGGGTTACCGTCCATAGAGTTCAATTCGAGGTCCTTTTGCAGGGCAAGAAACGGGGTCGCGTATTTCGGAAGTACCAACGGGATGTTGGCGTTCAATCCGGACAGCATTGTTGATAATGAACATGTTCCTCCCGTTGTGATAGCAAAGATGGAAATTTTCCAGCAGGAATTCAGCGGTGATACGGCAATCAACTATTTGACAAATGTCGTCCTTCCATATGATCAGAATTTTCTCTCATTTGAATTCGCGGCGCTCGACTTCAAAGACCCCGGGGACAATGTGTATGCATATAGACTTGAGGGGGTGGATAACGATTGGGTTGACTCAGGTCCACGCCGATATGTTGCATATACCGACATCCACCCAGGTGAGTATCTCCTCAGGGTCAGAGCCTCAAATAACGATGGTTACTGGAACCATGAAGGGGCGAAGCTTGCCTTGACAATCCTTGCTCCGTGGTGGGAGACCGGGTGGGCGTATTCCGCTTATTCATTGGCGATTCTCGGTGCACTGTATCTCGTGCGGAGGTTCGATAGAAACAGGGATCGCCTCAAACATCAAGCGGAACTTGAACACCTCGAAGCCGCGAAGTTGCGCGAGATTGATCATTTGAAGTCCCGCTTCTTTGCAAACATTTCGCATGAATTCCGTACACCACTGACCCTCATTGAGGGGCCCATAAAGCTACTGAAGTCGGGGACCTACAACGGTGATGCCGTCGAACAGTACGAGATCATCCTGAGAAACAGCCAGCACCTGCAGCGATTGGTCAACCAATTGCTTGATCTTGCCAAGATCGAGTCCGGGGAGATGAGGCTACGTTTCCGCCAACTCGACCTCGTTGATCTTGTCAAAGGAGCTGTCGCAGCGTTTGAATCTCTTGCAAAACAGAAGGGAATACTGTTCAACGTTGATTACGCGAATGATCGGATCACCGGATGTTTTGACCGCGACGGATTGGAGAAAATCGTCACGAACCTGCTCTCGAATGCCTTCAAGTTCACGGGGGCCGGTGGTCAGATTTTGGTGACCGTTACAAGGACCCAAGGTGAAGGAATGGGGATGAGCTCCGTTCTCCTTACGGTGTCCGATAGTGGCATTGGTATCCCGGAGGACCAGATTGGAAAGATCTTCGACCGTTTCTATCAGGTCGATGCTTCACAAACCCGTGAACATGAAGGGTCAGGCATCGGCCTGGCGTTAACGAAAGAACTTGTAGAACTGCACAAAGGCAAGATTACCGTCGTGAGCGAGAAAGGGAAGGGAACAACGTTTACAGTTTGGCTTCCCGCGGGGAATGAATTTCTTCCTCCAAGCCAGGTTGGCGACATCCCGCACGAATTGGAGCCGCAGGAACTTGTTTCTGCTGACGGTCCGACGCCCCATGAAGGGAAGGAAGGAAATGAAAAGTGGGCCAATGGGGGATTCCCCCTGGTGTTGATCGTCGAAGACAACACCGACATGCGGAGGTACATGCGGACGAGCCTCGACTCAAATTACAGAGTCATTGAATCGGCAAATGGAGAAGAAGGAATGCAAAAGGCGACAGAGATTCTTCCCGATATCATTATCAGCGATGTAATGATGCCAAAGATGGATGGCTTCACGTTTTGCGCCCAACTCAAGACTGATGAGCGGACAAGCCACATCCCTGTCATTCTGCTCACGGCAAAGGCGGGGGCGGATCAGAAGATTGCGGGGCTTGAGACGGGAGCTGATGACTATGTCACAAAGCCTTTTGACGCGAAAGAACTGCTGGCACGCGTGAAAAACCTGATTGACCAAAGGCGCAAACTCCGCGAGCGATTTGCCAGGGAAGTCAAACTGAAACCCGCAGAGATTGCGATTACATCAGCCGATGAGCGGTTTCTGAACAAGGCAATGGAGGTCGTTGAGGCACATATCCCGGACCACACGTTCACGGCAGAACTCTTCGCAAAGGAAATGTATTTGAGTCAGATGCAGCTTCACAGGAAGATCAAAGCATTGACAAATCGGTCTCCCTGGGAGTTCGTCCGCACGATCAGACTGGGGCGCGCCTGTCAGTTGCTGGAAAAAAGAGCCGGTACGATTGCTGAGATTGCCTACCAGGTTGGATACACCGACCCTTCCCATTTTGCAGATGCTTTCCGGAAACAGTTCGGGGTGAGTCCCTCGGAGTACATGCAGACTCACCGGGAATCGTCCTAGACCCCGGGAACCCCCACCTCCCTGTAACCCCGTCGCGCCCCCGTTTCGAATAGTACAGTTTTCTCACAACTCGCTCAAAATGTTAACTTGGCGCCGGTTTTTGTTAAGCCTGTCCTACCCCTCGTTCTCTTGTATCTCCTACCTTGTGGACGCCAGCGCGGTGATGTGGTTAGTCCTTAGTCTAAGAATCATTCATTGGCCTCAAATGAACTCCATGTGGGGAAGCGGCTTGTTGAGAACCTTCGCCGGAAGAGGTGCGGTTGGTGTGATTCGGAACATCTCCGCCCTTTGTTCGCTATCGAGCAAGAGACTCCATCGCCTAAGGAGTATTGGCATTCGATCATCGTCGTTTGTGACAACTGCGACAGAGGTCAGCTGGAACAGACATACCAGGATTCATCCGACTGGGAAAAAACTTTTGATCAGACCGAATGGTTCTTGCTTGACGAAGTCTCCATGCTGCGGCTGGATGATTTTATTGAGCAGAGGGTTGTTCAGAGTCAGCGGAGAGTCTCTCCATGTCCCGATCCGCTTTCGCCGAAGTGCCTCTGTGAGGTCCATTGGCGGCTCACCGAGGCGGCAAAGCGGCTGGAGTCGTTGACCGATGATGAGATGCGGAAGACGGGGGGTTTGGTTGTGGCAATATTATCTTTGAACAACGCAGGGATGCCAAGGTTTGAAAAGACGTATTGAGGTGTGATCTGTGTCGTAGCTGCAGTGCTAAACTGAGAGGCCGGAAAGGAGAGGTAATCCAATGCTTAGATCAGTTGCCTTCTTGCTCACGGCGTTTGTGTTTTTAGCAGCACCAGCATCCGCTCAGACGAAATGGTTTAAATACAAAGGGAATCCAGTGTTATCGCCAACTTCGGGCACTTGGGACGCGGGCAACGTCTGGGTTGACCGCGTGATCTTCCGTGATTCCACCTATCTCATGTGGTACAGCGGAGCAAGTGCCGGATACGGATACCCTGGTGGTCCCATGCGCTTGGGACACGCAACATCACCGAACGGAGTCACCTGGACAAAACATCCTCTGAATCCAGTCTTAAACCTCGGACCAACATCATGGGATAGGCGCATCTCTGCTTTCTCCCACATCATTGCGTCAGACTCCGGATACAAGATGTGGTACACAGGGGGCGATAGCATAACCACGCGAATCGGTTATGCGACATCCCCCGACGGAGTAGTTTGGAGTAAAGCACTCAGTGCGAATCCTGTGTTGAACATCGGAGAGTCCACCTCATGGGATCGCTGGGGAGTGTATTTCCCAACCGTCCTCGGTCCGGATAGTTCGGGGGTACTGAAGATGTGGTACACGGGAGTCACCGCAAGCCTGTTTGGCGACCAGATCGGATATGCAACGGCAACAAATGAAACGACCTGGACGAAACATCCCACTCCCGTGTTGGGCAAGGGAAGTCCCGGGTCTTGGGAAGATCATAGGGTCCTCTATCCCAAGGTTCTGTTCAACGGCACAACCTACGAGTTGTGGTACATCGCAGGAAGGGATGATTTTCGGTCTTCCCGCGTTGGATACGCGACATCTCTCGACGGTATCGCATGGACAAAAAGCCCTGAGAATCCTGTATTGCTCACTGGACCAATGGGCTCGTGGGATGAGGTGCATTTTTCAGGTCAGGATATTCTCTTCGATGGGAATGTCTACCATATGTGGTACAATGGGCTAAGTGGAGGATTCAAACTTCAAGTTGGGTATGCGATATCGCCGAAAGGGACGAGCATCAGCATTTCCAAGCATGGCTTGTATGTGGCTCCCGGCAGTGACACGGTCTGGGTAAGGGCGCATGTGGATAGTGCGGCGGGGCTATCATTTTCTGCAGAGTCTGAGTCACCCGATGGTACGGTGAACGAGCTTCTCGAGCTTTTCGATGACGGGCTTCATGGTGATAGTCTCGCAGGAGATGGGTTGTTTGGCAACGGCTGGCTCCCGATCGAAGAGAAGACATACTTCATCGATCTCAAGTTGACGCTGAGCGACACACTGCAGTTTGAGATGAACAATGCGGGCATCTTCACGACGATCGGACCTTTGCGATACGAGTCGCATGCCTTTACGACCAGCGCGCAGGTGAAAGACACCATCCCCAATCCTGGCGATACGGTGCTTATAAAGGTTGTCCTCCGCAATGATGGTTCAACGGCGACAGCTCCTGCAATTACTGCAACCCTCTCGACCGAGGATACGAGTGTTACAGAGATCCTCCCCTATCGCCCGAACTATGGGAACCTTGCACCGGGTGCAATGTCAACGACAGAGGGCTACTATTGGATTGTCATCAAACCCAATAGTCCGGCGAACAGGGATATCAAGCTCGACCTTTCGATCTCGTCGTCGGGAGTTGCCTTTTGGAAGGATACACTGAATCTTCGTGTCGGCGATCTGATTGATAACGTGACCTTGCCGGGAAAATCGATCTCTCCATCATCGTATTCCCTGAGTGACAATTTCCCCAATCCGTTCAACCCCAGCACAAAGATACAATTCACCATTCACCATTCACGATTTACATCACTGAAGGTTTTTGACCTGCTCGGCCGCGAAGTGGCGACGCTCGTGAACGAAGAACTGAAACAGGGAAGCTATCAGGTAACGTGGGATGCGGCGGGATTTCCGAGCGGGGTGTACTTTTATCGGCTGGAGGCTGGCCAATTTGCAGAGACCAGGAAGCTTGTGCTTGTTAGGTGAACATGAACCAGGAAAGGAGAGCGTAATGAAAGATCGTCTTTTCACATTCTTGTCCTGCTCGGTCTTGCCATGTCTGAGTCTTTTGGCACAGACTGTCTCTCCAAACATTCCTCTTCACCCCAATTCGTTCATGCAACAACATGAAATGTCGATCGCAATTCATCCGACAAACGCGAGCATTTTGCTTTCAACAGCTCTCGGAATTGACACAAATGCTTCACAGGCGAGAATAGGGTGGTACTACACAACCGATGGCGGTGCTGAATGGAATGGGCGTGATACGTTACCGACACATGATAATCTTACTCAGCCAATGGCCGACGAGACTGCTGCGATTGACCTAAATGGAAATCTCTTCATCAGCGGGTTTTACGGATACCCGGGAGGCGATTTCATGCTCAACAGGTCAACGAACGGCGGAATGGATTGGAGTCGAACCGACGTTCCAACTTCTGACCAGGTTGACAAGCCCCACATTGCCGTCGATATCAACGCAGGCAGCCCGTATCGAGACTACATCTATGCTTCATTTACAGGATTCAACAGCAGCGCCCCTGATCCGGTCAGGTTTCAACGCTCGACAGATGGCGGGCAAACATTTTCGGCTCCTGCTAACATCAGCGGAGGAATAGCTGGGTCCGGCTTTGCGTTCGGCACGAACCTTGCAGTGAACGGAGACGGTGTATTGTACGCCTCTTGGGTTGGTTTGACATCAGGAGGCATTCTGACACCAGGTGCTGTTCCTCTGGGATTCAATCTGTCCACAGACGGAGGTGCTTCGTGGGGCACGGCAGCCGCCATAGCCACGGTTAATAATATTGGGACCCTCACAAAGGGTGGCAATACGATCGGAGCATGGAGTTATCCTTCAGTGGCCGTGGATCGCAGCGCCGGTTCCCGGCGGGGATGGATTTACATCGTGTACTCGGAAAGAAATCCAACAACGACTGACGTTTTCTTGATTCGTTCGACCGATGGAGGAGGAAACTGGAGCAGCCGCATTAAAGTCAATCAGGATAGCGGCGGTAATGACCAATGGCAGTCGTGGATGACCGTGGATCCAGCCACCGGCAATTTATATGTCATCTATTATGACAGTCGGAAGTTCCCGGCCAATGATTCGGCTGAGGTATACGTTTCCTGGTCAATCGATGGAGGATATACCTTTCAAGATGTGCTGGTAAGTGATGTTCCTTTCTTGCCGAAAGCCGTCCGACACCCCGTCCTTACGAATTACATGGGGTCTTATATTGGCATTGCCGCGCTTCGAGATTCGGTCTGGACGTGCTGGAATGACAATCGCACCGGTTTCCACCAGGCCTACACATCACGCATCGTGTATTCTCCTTCATCGGGGCCGAAAGGGATCTTCAGCGCGAGGAAAGTCGATTTTGGCATTGTCAGCCTGGGCTCATTCAAGGACACGACGATTGTGATCACGAACTACGGTGATGATACTCTTAAGATCTCAAATATTGTCTCTTCAGATCCTGAGTTTACCGTGCGGCCGACGAGTATGGATATCCCTCCGGGTAAATCCTTCACCGACACGATTCGCTACACACCTTCGTTCCCCGGCACTCTCTTGGCGACAATAGTTGTCTCCAGCAACAATCCCTCTCCGGATACGATTAAGGTCTCCGGAGGCGATCCGGTAACGCATGTCGAGCGCGTGTCGTCTGAAATCCCAACGGCGTTTGTCTTGTCGCAGAACTATCCCAATCCGTTCAATCCGAGCACGAAGATCGGTTTCAAGCTTCAAGCTTCAGGTTTCACGACTCTTCGGATTTTTGACCTCCTGGGCCGTGAGGTGGCGATGCTGGTGAATGAGGAGATGAGGCCCGGAACCTACGAGGTCATGTGGGATGCGGCGCGAGTGCCGAGCGGGATTTATTTCTACAGACTGAAGGTCGGCGAATTCATGGAATCGAAGAAGTTGATGCTCCTTCGGTAATGGTCCGGCTGTGAAGCAGGAGCTGTTGCCGTTATACTAAAACCGATACGCCGGGAAAGAGAGGTATCGCCATGTTTCGGCTAGCTGCTATCCTGTTTGCGGCATTTGTCGTCGGAGCGACATTAGCATCCGGGCAAACGAAATGGTTCAAGTACAATGGCAATCCTGTCCTGGACGTAGGACCACCTGGCTCGTGGGACTATCTGCATGTTGGCATCAACCGGATCATTGCTCGAGATTCAATCTACCAGATGTGGTATAGCGGGTCGTCCAACGGTTCGTCGTTCCGTATGGGATATGCAACCTCGTTAAACCGAGGCCTTACGTGGACCAAATACGAATCGAATCCTGTCCTGGGGACGGGTCCTGAATCATGGGACGCCGGCTCGGCCTATGTGGGATATGTCATCTTCGCGGATTCAAACTACAAACTCTGGTATTCAGGCCACGGTGACGCTCGCTGGCGTATCGGATATGCAAGTTCGCCTGATGGAATAACGTGGACAAAATCCGCCATAAATCCTGTTCTAGTCCACGGTCCCACGAATTGGGATGCTATTGGCGTCGAATACGGCTCTGTCTTGGGTCCTGATAGTCTCGGTGGATTCAGAATGTGGTATCAGGGACGCGATGCAGCCTTTCTCACTCAAATTGGTTGCGCGACCGCCGCTAACGAAACATTGTGGACAAAAACCGACAGCCTCAATCCTGTTCTCCCGTTGAAACCCGGAACCTGGGAGTCTTCCAAAACGGGGTCACCGCGAGTTCTTTACAACGGTCAGATTTACGAGATGTGGTATGGAGGCTCCACAGGAACCAATGCGTTTCTTTCCCGTATCGGGTACGCGATGTCGTCTGATGGGCTACACTGGACAAAAAGTCAAGACAACCCAGTGATCAGATCAGGGCCCGAATCCTGGGAGTCTGCAGGAGTACTCCCCGCAGATATATTGCTGGACGGAAACATCTACTACATGTGGTATGGTGGCTATGATGGCTCAAGACTTCGCAGCGGATTTGCAGTGTCACCGAAAGGGACGAGCATCAGTCTCTCCAAGCATGACTCGTATGTCGTTCCTGGGACTGACACGATCTGGGTAAGCGTTCAAGTAGATAGCGCAGCGGGACTGTCGTTTTCAGCTGAGATTGAATCTCCCGATGATACGGTGAACGAAGTTGTTGAGCTCTTTGACGATGGAGCTCATGACGATAGCCTTGCGGGGGACGGCCTGTTCGCCAACACTTGGCTTCCCACTCAGGAGAAGACATACTTCGTTGATCTCACATTAACGCTCAAGGACACACTCACATTCAAGATGAACAACGCGGGCGCCTTTACGACCATCGGACCTTTGCTGCATGAATCGCACGCCTTTACAACAAATACCCTGGTGAAAGACACTATTCCCAATCCTGGTGACACGGTGCTTATCAATATTGTTCTTCGTAATGATGGTTTGACGGGGACTGCCACCTTGGTTACGGCAACCCTCTCGACACAGGATACGAATGTTACGGAAATCTTTCCTTCGATTCGCAATTATCCGGATGTTGCACCAGGTGCCACATCAATGTCACAGGGCTATTATTGGATTTTCATCAAGCCCAACTGCCTGCCGAACACAGACATCAAGCTTGGCCTTTCGATTCACAGTTCAGGGGCTGCCCTCTGGAGGGATACAGTAAGTCTTCACGTAGGTGGATTGGTCGATGACGTTGCCACGACACAAGAGTCTGTCATTCCGACATCATACTCCTTAAGTCACAATTTCCCCAATCCGTTCAATCCGAGCACGAGAATTGGTTTCAAGGTTCAGGTTTCAGGTTTCACGTCACTCAAGATATTCGATCTCCTCGGCCGGGAGGTGGCGACGCTGGTGAATGAGGAACTGATGCCGGGAAGCTACAACGTAACCTGGGATGCGGCGGGATTTCCGAGCGGGGTTTATTTCTACCGCTTGCAGGCTGGTTTGTTCGTGGAAACGAAAAAACTCGTTCTGGTGAGGTAGCAAACCGGAAATAGAATCTTAGTGGAGGAACCATGTTCAAGTCGCGTACTTTCTCGCTCTCCATGTTTGTGCTCCTCGCGGTCGTTTCTGCACCTTCTCAAACGCATTGGTTTAAGTATGAGGGTAATCCAGTAATGGATGTGGGATCGGTCGCGGCGTTTGACAGCAGGGCAGCCGCACCGACTCGCGTGATCTTCGAGGATTCGGTCTACAAGATGTGGTACTCCGGCTGGGACGGCAGCGCAGGCTTTCACGGAATGCGTGTCGGGTTTGCCACATCGGCGGATGGAATTTCGTGGACAAAGCATAATGGGAATCCAATTCTCAATCCCGATCCCTCGCAATGGGACAGTTCGGTTGCGTCGCATGCGTATGTGATCCATACCGATTCGGGATATCGGATGTGGTATTTTGGTCAGGAGGGGAACTTTCGAAGGCTCGGATATGCCACTTCAGAGGACGGGATAGCATGGACAAAAAGCACCCAGAATCCAATCCTTGACGTGGGCCCGCCGGACTCGTGGGATGAGAGGGCATTGATATATCCGTCCGTCCTCGGGCCCGATAGCGTCGGGGGATACAGAATGTGGTTCTACGGTTTTAATGCGGCTTTTTTACAGCGGATCGGGTATGCTACCTCAACAGATAATGTGACATGGACAAAACATCCTGACAATCCCATCGTGAAGACTGGGTCGGCGGGATCATGGGACGCGACCCATGTAGGCTATCCGAGAGTTATTCTTGATGAGGGAACTTACAAAATGTGGTACTCGGGATCTACTTTTCAGAAAATTGGATATGCTACTTCATCCGACGGGATCACATGGGCGAAATGGCCGCAGAATCCGGTGTTCCACGCGGGCCCTTCAGGATCATGGGATGATGCGCGCGTGCATGCAGGCGAAGTCCTGTCGGATGGGAACTTGTTCCGGATGTGGTACTGGGGTTATGACGGAACGTATTTTCGAACTGGCTACGCGGTCTCACCGAAGGGGATGAATTTTAGCCTCTCGACCGCCGACACCGTCATCAATTCCACTGAAGATACTGTTCGGATTACGGTCCAAGTTAACGATCCGACAGGGCTCCAGTTCTCGGCGAAGATCAAGGCCAAATCAAGCGGGGTTGAAGTCGATACGGTTCGGCTATTTGATGACGGGGCTCACGGTGATAGTCTTGCAGCAGACGGAGTTCTATCAAACACCTGGATTCCCAAACGGCTCAACGAGTATTCGGTCGATTTCATGTTGACCATCAACGACACCCTTGACTTTGAAATGAATGACGCGACATCTCTGGTCATTACCCATGGTGTCACTGTCTTCGACACAGTCTATACGCCTCCGGGCTACGTGGATGGCAATCTGACCGCAACAATGTTTGTTCCAGAAACACTGAATGGAAATGCCGTCGTCCTGATTCATGGCCTGGGGGGCATCCCACTCAACAACAAGGTTTGGTGTGATACGCTGGCAGCTCACGGGTATATCGCGATGTCCATTCGCTATCCGGGTTCGGACGCAGTGACATTGGAGAAGTACCCCGCGAAAACCCGTGCAGCTAAGACCGCCGTGGAATTCATGCGAGGGTTCCTTGATAGTCTCGGATTCACCGGCGGCAAGATTGCGGGCTGGGGCATGTCTTTGGGTGCCCAAACATGGGGAGAGGCTATCACGTGGGACAACGATGACGCATATTTTGGAACCGACACGCTCGCGGACGACCACCTCGATGCTGCCGTGCTCTTGTATGGCCGTTATGACCGATACGACGGTACATTCTGGCAGGACTATTTCTCAAATGATCCTTCCAAGGTGGCCAAAGGGCGTTGCATCGGGAATATCCATCGAATTACCACCCCCGTTCTGTTTTTGCACGGAACGGCTGACGCCGGTAATCCCGTTCAGGAGGTTCAGTCAGTTCATGACAGCTTGA
>DATECW010000119.1:0-3428 GCA_035286705.1 Bacteroidota bacterium | reverse complement strand
TGCTGTCGTGAATCTCAGCGATGTCGAAACATATTTCCAGGAAAAACGGCCCTTCTTCATTGAGGGCGCAAATGTGTTCGAGTTCGGGTACGGCGGTTCGAGCAGCAACTGGAGTTTCAATTGGTCCAATCCCAACCTCTTCTACAGTCGGAGGATCGGACGTTCACCCCAGGGGAGCCTCCCCGGGTACGACTACGCCGACCTTCCGCTCGGTACCCACATTCTGGGCGCCGGCAAACTCACTGGACGGGTTTTTGACGACTGGAAGATGGGGACAATCCATGCGGTGACAAATCGTGAGTTCGCCCGGATCGAAACTGGCGGACAGCGCAGCCGGATGGAAGTTGAACCGCTCACCTACTACGGCATCGGGCGCGTTCAACGCGACTTCAACGATGGACGACAGGGATTTGGCGTCTTGGGAACCTATACACAGCGAATGTTCTCCGATCAGCGGCTGCGTGATGAGATCAACTCGACGGGATTGGTGGGCGGAATCGACGGGTGGACATTCCTGGATGAGGACAAGGCGTACGTTGTCAACGGCTGGGCCGCGGTTTCCCACGTAAGCGGTTCTCAGGGCCGCATGACCACCCTGCAGCAGAGTTCGGGGCATTATTTTCAGCGGCCGGACGCCACCCATGTTCGGGTGGACAGCTCCGCATCGGCGTTAACGGGATTCGCAGGACGCATTGCGCTCAACAAGCAGAAGGGAGAGGTATTCCTCAATGCAGCTGTGGGCGTCATCGATCCCCGATTTGATTCGAACGACCTTGGCTTCATCTGGCGCACCGATGTGATCAACTACCATGTCGCTGCGGGATATCGGTGGTCAACTCCTACGGACTACTATCGGCAAGTGAGAATTCAGGCGGCCACATTCGGCAACTATGATTTTGAGGGAAACAAGATCTGGCACGGCTACTGGACGAATGGGAACTACCAGTTCACCAACTACTATTTTCTGTACTGGGGAATGGCCTATAATCCCTTCACCATCAGCAACAGGAATACCCGCGGTGGACCCCTCATGCTCACGCTGCCCGGCAGAGAATTCTTCGGCGGACTCGAAACCGACAGCCGAAAAGACGTGGTCGTCTCTCTTTCGGTCTTCTCGTACTCCCGCACGAACGAACCGAGCTGGGGGATCGACGCGAGCATTGAGTGGAAGCCGTCGCCCAATGTTTCGATCAGTGCAGGGCCTTATTTCAATCGCGACAGGTCAGCGACCCAGTATGTTGGGGCGTTTGATGACCCCCTTGCCACAGCAACCTACGGGAAGCGTTATGCATTTGCCGTGCTTGACCAAACGACGGTGGGTGCCAGTCTCAGAGTCAACTGGACCTTCACCCCGCAACTGAGCCTGCAGCTCTTCATGCAACCGCTCATCTCTGCAGGTGACTTTCACGATTTCAAGGAATTCAAGAAGCCGAGAACCTACGATTTCATGCGGTACGGAGATGAGGGCTCCACGCTTGCCGAAATTCGCGACGCCGAAGGAAACCTTACGGAGTACCAAGCCGACCCCGATGGCTCGGGAACTGCCGCACCGATCACGTTTGCCAATCCTGATTTCAATTTCACCTCAATCAGGGGAAATGCCGTTCTCCGATGGGAATATCGGCCCGGATCTACCCTGTACCTGGTGTGGACACGGAGCAGTTCAGGATATCTGAATGATGGGCGGTTCCGTTTTGGCCGATCGTTCGATCAACTCTTCGAAGGGAGTGCGGACAATATTCTCATGCTGAAGTTCAACTACTGGTTCTCATTATAGCATTCGTTCGAGTGTACTGAATTGGTAGCACAAAGGAAGTCCCGCCCCGGCGGGACTTTCCATTTCTGCGTCCCGTGCGCCTGCATGCCGCTTCGCACGGGTGCTCCTTTCTCTTTCCCATGATTGCTTCTGGCTGTATTCCTCCCCAATTTCATGCAAACCTTTCACGGGATCATCCCGTCTGATACTGTGACCACCGGAGCAAGCGCTTGCGAAATGGCCTTTTCAAGAGGCAAGAGTGGCGTCTTCCATCTGAAATGACATCCTCCAGAACACATCATAGCACAGTGGAAGCGACGCTCGAAGACCAAATCCTGGTCGAACGTGTCAGGCAGGGAAGCATTGATGCCTTTCGTCAGATTGTGGATCGCTACAAAGTAACGATGTACAGGATCGCCTACGATATGACCGGGAACCGCCATGATGCCGAAGATGTCTGCCAGGAGGTGTTTTTGAAAGCACATCGGTCACTTGCACAGTTTCGGGGAGACGCGAAACTGAGCACGTGGTTACATCGCATCGCAATCAACGCTTGCTACGATCATCGATCACGGAAATCCTTTTCAACTATGAAACCACAGGCAGACTTCGACGACAACGCTCAGGCCCCCGCGATGTTCCAGGAGCACGCCTCGCACAACCCTGAACGCTCTGCGGAATCAAGCATGACTCAAATGCATATCGAAAAGGCACTCAAGAACCTTTCGCCCCGTGAACGTTCAATTTTTGTGTTGCGACACTACAACGATATGCCCTTGAAGGAAATCGCCGGTACCCTGAGAATTTCAGAAGGTGCGGTTAAGTCGATTCTGTTCCGCGCCTTGAAACACCTGCAAAAAGAACTGGCATTCTATCGTCAGGACCTTGGAATGGAGGAAGCGCGATGACACACAGCGAATGTCGCGGAATGTTCATTGAGGCGTTGTATCGTGAGTGGGACAAGCCTCAGCAAAAAGAATTTGAAGAGCATGTGTCAGGATGCCCGGAATGCCGCACCGCCTTTGAGCATCTTCAAAGCGTTGCCACGACCATGAATCAACGAGTGCGTCCGGAACTGACGCAAGTTGACTGGACAATCTTCTGGAACGAGCTCTCGGCAGGTATCAGGGACAACAACCGTTCGAAGAAGAATGGCCTGTTGCTCTGGAGGCAGGTCGCGGAATTCTTCCGCTTTCGTCCCGCAATCGGATATGCCGCCGCGGCAATATCGATTCTTGCAACGGGGGTCCTGATCGGCAGACTCGTTTTCGCGGGTGCGCCTGATCTCGCGACGCAACGGCTGTCCGACGGATTGTCGGAAGCGGACCGGATTGTTCTGAACGGGCGGGCACAAAACTACCTCCAGCGTTCGAAGATACTCCTCCTCGGGATTGTGAATGGTAACGGCGTTACGCCAAGCTCCTACGATCTTTCCAAACAGCAGGAAGTGTCCCGGCTGCTCGTGAAAGAGGCTGGAACGCTGAGGTCCGAACTGACCGATGGCGATCAGCAGCAAATGAGGAAACTAATCGGTGATCTTGAGGTGATTCTTCTTCAGATCGCAAATCTCGAAGAGAGTAAGGATTTCCCCGCCCTGGAAATTGTCCGGGACGGCGTGGATCGGAAGGGCCTTCTTCTGAAGATCAATCTTGAACAGATGAACGCCCAGGAA
>DATECW010000118.1:0-26686 GCA_035286705.1 Bacteroidota bacterium | reverse complement strand
TGGGACCTATCAGATAACGGCAACCTCGGGCTCGCTTGCCAATAGTCCCGTCGTGTTCAACGCTTCAGCGCTCCATGGAGTCGCGACATTCTTGACTGAATTGAGCGGCTCAGGCCAGTCGAAACCGGTGACAACGACTCTCGACACAGCGTTCACTGTGCAGATGACCGACGTCGGCGGCAACGGGATTCCCGGGCTCCCGGTTCAGTTCACGGTGTCCTCTGTCCCGGCCGGTGCTGCGGGCTTTGGTCTGACAAGAGCCATTGACACGACCGACGCAAACGGGAATGCTTCAACGATCCTGACCTTGGGCACAAAAGCAGGACCGTACCGCATTACGGCAATAACAACGGCGCTGCCTTCAGATACAGCTGCCTTCGTGGTGCAAGCCTCGTCAGGTGCGGCTGCCCAGTTGCTGGCCACAAGCGGCGACGGACAAACACAACCGGCAGCGTCGCTTCTTGCGCAGCCGTTCGTGGTCACAGTTCATGACGCGTTCGCTAATCCTGTTGAGGGCGTGACGGTCCAGTTCTCCGTGACCTCCGCCCCAACGGGTGCAACCGGCCAGCAGGTGAATCCGACATCGGCGGTAACGGATTCGCTCGGAAGGGCGCTCACAGTGCTGAGGCTTGGAAGCCTGCCCGGCAACTATGTCGTTACGGCCGGTGTTAGCGGTGCGACAACTGCGCAATTTACGGGAACCGCATTGTTCATCCTTGCGGACGTCAACAGCGACTTTGGCGTTGACATCGCCGACCTGACATCCATTATCGATCATATTCTCCAAAAGAGAATTCTGATCGGACTGGATTCGACCAAGGCCGACGTCAATAGCGACGGTGCCATCGATGTCCTCGATATCGTACGGATACAGAATTCGATTCTTGGAATCGTCACCCTTCCCAAGACGTCATCCGCTCTGATACCGGCTTCCGCCGCAAGGGCTCTCGCCTCGGTCACAGGAGAACTTGAAATAACACCCGTCGGAGTACGGCTGAATCTCACGAATGACATTCCGCTGAAGGGTGTGCAGTTGGTGATCAGACTGGCATCGCCGGCGGGCGTGACGAAGACTGACGTTGTCTTCAGCCGCGCACGAGAGATGAATTTCTTCGTGAATTCACAGGGTCAGGATGTCAAGATGGTCGCGTACAATCTGCAGAACATGCCGATCGAAGCCGGATCCGGATCGATTGTCCGATTCCCCTTGAAGCTGGCGGACACCACCGCTGTCGATTCGGCGTACGCGATCATCAGTGCCGCCGATACGACGTTCGATATTGCCTTGCGTGTTTCGTTGACGCTGAAACAGTCGATTTATCCGTCAGCTTTCAGATTGCTCCAGAACTATCCGAATCCGTTCAACGCGGAGACAAAGATCGAATTCGAGGTACCGGATATCGAAGGAAAGTTTGTCAGAGCACTCGTCCAGGTCTTCAATCTGCTCGGCGAAAAAGTCAAGACGCTGGCAAAGGGCGAACGTGCGTCGGGTCATTATACCGTGACGTGGGATGGAACAGATGATCAGGGAATCAAGGTCCCCAGCGGAGTGTACTTCTATCGCTTGGTGTCAACGGACTATGTGACCGCGAAGAAGATGATCATGCTCAAATAAGTAGACTGGCGAACAGTAAAGAGTGAAGTGTGAAGAGTCGAAGGTCCTTCGTGCATTCTTTTGCTGAGGGCTGAGAGCTGACAGCTGAGAGCTAAACCTGTCACGTCTCCTTTGGGAGGAGGATGCGTGGCACGCTGGAGAGGCGGTCGGTCGAAAGACTGACTGCCTCTTCGTTTTATTGCATTTCTATCCTCTAATACCTACTTTGAAACGGTCATTATTTCTGAACAATCAGGGGATTCCGCATGACCCTACAATTCCTTGGCGCCGCTCAAACCGTGACCGGATCGATGCACTTGGTTTCGGTCAATGGAGCACGTTTCCTGCTTGATTGCGGGCTTTTTCAGGGGAAAAGGGCCGATTCATATGAGCGTAATCGGAACTTCCCGTTCGAGGCTTCCTCTATTGATGCTGTTATCTTGTCCCACGCGCATATCGACCATGCAGGAAATCTTCCAAACCTCGTAAGAAGCGGATTCACAGGACCCATCTATTCCACTGGAGCCACGAAAGACCTCTGCAACGTCATGTTGTACGACAGTGCCTACCTCCAGGAACGCGACGCCGAATACATGAGCAGGAAGCATGCAAAAAAAGGGGAATCGCCTGTCGAGCCGTTGTACACCTCCGCCGATGTCGATCAGACCATCGGTCAGTTTGTGAGTATACCGTATCGCAAGGAATTCATGCCTGCCGACGGCGTTCGGGCAACATTCTTCGATGCGGGACATATTCTTGGCTCAGCTGTCACAAGGATAGAATTGAGAGAAGGGAATCGGATCACGAGGCTTGGTTTTACCGGCGACTTGGGCAGAAAACACATGCCTATTCTCAAGGACCCCGAAGGGATTGATGATGTGGATATCCTCATTTCGGAATCCACGTACGGCGGAAAAATCCATGAGCCCGCAGCCGATATGTCTGCATCTCTGCTCGCAGTGATCAAGAGAACAGTGGATCGGGGCGGGAAGGTCATCATTCCATCCTTTAGCGTCGGACGAACACAGGAGCTGGTTTTTACGCTCTTCAAGCTCTCAGATGAGGGAAAGCTCCCGGCTTTCCCTGTTTTTGTCGACAGTCCGTTGGCTGTCAACGCCACAGACGTCTTTCGGATGCATCCCGAGTGCTTTGACAGGGAGACTCTCCGGTATTTGCACAAGAATGAAGACCCATTCGGATTTGGAAGACTGAAATATATCCGGTCGGTGGAGGACTCGAAGAAACTGAATGAGAGGAAGGAGCCGTGCGTGATCATCGCAGCCTCCGGCATGTGTGAGGGAGGCAGAATTCTGCATCACCTCGCAAACAATTGTGAAGAGAGCCGAAATACGATTCTCATTGTCGGATTCATGGCCGAACATACCTTGGGCCGCCGTCTCGTTGAACGTCAGCCCGAGCTCAGAATTCTCGGCGATATCTTCAAGCTCCGCGCAGAAGTAGCCATTCTGAATTCATTCTCAGCCCACGCCGGGCAGGATGAACTGTTGGACTATATCGGGGGGCTCGACGCGAATTCTCTTAAGAACATTTTTCTGGTCCACGGGGAAATTGCGCAGGCAGAAAAGCTCTCAGCGAAGCTGTCCGAAAAGGGATTTCGAAGGGTGGAAATACCGGCACGGGGCCACTTGGCGGATTTCTTTCAGTGAAAGTCCTTGTAACAGGCGGGAGCGGCCTCGTAGGCCGCCACATCCTCGATGATCTCTCCCATGATCGAGAGGTGACGAATCTCGATATCAAACCTCCTCATCGTGAAGATGTCCCCTTCATCAAGGCAGATGTCCTCGACTCCCTGGCGCTGAAGGACGCCGCCAGAGGCTTTGACGCCGTTGTCCATCTCGCGGGAATTCCTCATCCCCTCAACGAGCCGGGAGAAAAGGTGTTTCGGGTGAACGTGATGGGGACTTTCAACATGCTGGAAGCATCGCTTCATAACGGCATTACGAAGTTTGTGCTCATGTCCAGCGAATCAACCCTTGGCTTTGCCTTCGGCTCCCGGCGCACATGGCCGGATTATGTCCCCATAGATGAACATCATCCATTGCGGCCGCAAGACCCCTACGGATTGAGCAAGGTCGCATGCGAATTGTTGTGCGCTGGATTCAGCCGCCGGTCGGACCTTGCAACCGTATGCCTTCGGGCCCCATGGATTTGGGTTCCCGATCCCGGTGAGACCGAACTGTATCGACGGCTCGTCGATGAGTACCAGCAATGGTACAAGAACCTCTGGGCCTACATCCACGTAGGTGACGTGGCACAGGCAATCAGGCGGGCACTTGACTTTCCGCTTCCCGGGAAGCATGAAGTCTTCTTTATATGTGCAAATGAGAATTGGACCGATATTGATTCAAGGGATCTGATAAAGAAGTATTACCCTGAGGTCCCGACGATCGCCCAGGACTGGGCGAAAAGGTCATCTCTGATTTCCAACGAAAAGGTAAAACGATTACTTCAATTCTCTCCGCGGTTCGACCGCTCAGACATTCTCGGCGAGCGAACAGGGTAACACAGGTGAGGTGATGTTCCATGCGTCAGCCTGTACTGATCGATACTGATGCCGGCGTTGACGATTCGCTGGCCCTGATTGTGGCCCTTCGATCGCCCGAACTCGATATCAAGGCCATCACGACCGTCGCGGGCAATGTCCGGGTGGGTCAATGCACTCGGAACGTCTTTGCCATTTTGGATCAACTCCATGTCGATCCTCGTTTCATGGTGGCCGAGGGTGCATCGAAGCCGCTCGTGCGGAGACTTGTGACCGCACCGGAAGTCCATGGCGCGGATGGATTCGGCAATGCCCGCCCAAGGAAGCGCTCAGGTCGGAAGATCAGCTCTATTCCGGCCCCCCGCGTGATCGCCGAAATGAGCAGAGAGTGGGGGAAGAAACTGACGATTGTAGCGTTGGGACCACTGACCAACATCGCTCTCGCACTCAGACGGTATCCTCGGGTTCTCAAGAACATCGGGCGTCTCATCACAATGGGCGGTGCGTTTCGTGTCCCAGGTAATACAGGGCCTGTTGCAGAGTTCAATTACTATGTCGACCCGGAAGCTGCCGATATCGTCCTCAGCAGCGGAATCGCCGTCACCGTTGTTCCCCTCGACCTCACCCAGCAAATTGTTGTGATGCACCGTGAGTTGGAACGGCGGGCGTTGCGAAGGGCAAACCGGCTTTCGAAGTTGATTGTGCGTATGACCAGGTTCTACATGAAATATCACGCCAGAACTGAAAACTTCTTCGGCGGATTTCTTCACGATCCCATAACGATGGCGGCAGCAATACAACCTTCCTTGTTTCAGACACAGCGGCTTCACGTTGAGATCGAAACAAAGGGGATCTTGACGCGAGGGATGTCAGTGGCGGACTTCCGGAATCAGCCGGGGAAGGGGGTGGATGTTGCTCTCAAATTTGACAGAGAGCAATTTCTGAAACTATTCCATGAGCGGCTTTGGTCGTAAAGATGATACACCTGTACACCCGCGGCGTGCTCGTCAGTCTCCTGCTGTGGACCGGTCTGTATGCGCAAGCACCGGAACTGACAAGTACCGACACCCTGAGGTTTTCTACTCTCCAGTTCAATCGCACGCTTCAGACCTTCTTGTGGAATGGAATACTGGTCTATCGTCAGGACTTGAGCGGGATGAACCTGGATTTTCGCCAGACAGCTCGCTCGAGGCTGATTCGCGGTACGAAAAACGCGATCCAGGATGAGCTCGGATCAAGTCTCGTCATCAAAAGCTCCCTCTCGGACCGTTGGGGGCTTGCCGGCCTCGCCTCGTCTTCTTCCCTGTCCGACAATCAACAGCTTGGTTTGGGTAATCTTTCCCGCCAACGGATTCTGGCAGGGCCGGAGTATTCGATCCAGGATAATGTCACTCTCGGTCTGGCGGGAGGATTTGAATGGGCGGCTCAAGAACAGGCTCATGACAAAGGACTTTCCTATCTGGGACGAATTCGGGTTCATGATCTCCCGGTAGAGGAATTTTCCCTTGATCTTCGGGGTGGCATGGAGCGCTCATCGTTGAATCCCCGCACTCTGAAAGCCGATACCGTTTCCGTTTCGATACTTCGTGAATTCAGTCAGTCGTCTTTCAACCGGCTCTCGGTTCATCTGACGAATCAGCAGCGGGAATTTTATGTAACCGCCGATGCCGATATTCAAAGAGATTTTCAGGTTCGGTACAACGTCTTTCAACGCAAAGCCCATGACGTCGGAATCATCGATTCGCTTGAAGTCAATCTGCCGACATCGGCTCTTCATTTGAGCGGCGGGATCCTCTCGCGAACAATCGACCGCAGCTACCGATACAAGAGCTTCTCGAATCCTGCAAACACCATTCTCGACACACGGATACGGGAGATTCGTCTCTTTGGAAGCGCTGCAATCATGACGGATCTTGCAGATTGGGTTCAATCCCGCGCGGGGTTGAGCTTCGAGGAACGGGAGGAACGCCATCAGGTTTCGGACGATCATCTGGTTTCAGATCAAACATTCAGCCGGCAGGATTTGGCTGCCAGGAGGCTCGCGAATCTTGCCCGCCGGACAACGGCTTCACTCGATCTCCTGGCAAAAATCGGCGAAAAAGATTCATTGAATTTTACGGGATCGGCAAGCATATTGCGATACGATACACCCGATTCCCTCAACACTGACGACCGGGATGAATTGCTTCTTGTTGCCGGCGTTACAGAGGTTCATCGATTCAGCCGCTCTCTGACGCTCTCGATTCTCGCTGAGGCCACCCTCAGCCACCTGGTATACTTGAATCGGTTCCAGAGTGCCAACAACAATTGGAACAGAATTCTTCGCTTTCAATCAACAGTGGATTACAGTCCCGCTCGGGCGTTTCGAACGACCCTGTCTGCTGAAGTTCTCGCAAACTACACGGTCTATGATTTTGAAGAACAGGTTCTGTCCGTGAAGAGCTTCTCCTTTCGACAGGCTTCCTGGAGTGACTCCACGGTGTGGCGAATCGGCAAGAGACTCCTGGTAACAATGCTTGGAACTGTCCGCCTGTATGAGCGCGGCATCCTGAAATGGAAGGAGTTCAAAGAACGCCCGGAGAACTACTTCATGGAGCAATCGTACTGGCCGCAGATTGCTGCGGAAGTCTTCGGGAGGCTGAACATCGCGGTGGGATACCGGTACTTTTCACAGATGCGCTATCGCTACGAAGGACGTTCCAGAAAGCTCGAACGGACGATCGAGAATTCCGGGCCCACGGTTTCCGTCTCTTGGATGGGGAGCGGCGGCGGAAATGTGATTATTCAAGGCTGGCGTGAGGCACAACACGTTGATGGGATTCAGAAACAGGTATATTCAAACATGTCTGTCACCGTGGGAATGATTCTTTAGACTATGTCACTCAAAGGTCGAAGACCGCCAAAGAAGACCCGAATCGACGTGGAACGTCAGAACCATGAGCGCGTCGTTTTTCAGATGAAGTGTATTTCCAACCCCAAAGAAATCCGAAGGGTCGAGGAATTCCTGAAACGGATCAATCGGACGGCACGATTGGATGACGGCACGTTCTATCGGCTTTTTGTCTCAAGCACCGAAGCGGTCAACAACGGAATCATCCACGGGAATAAGTCTGATCCAAGAAAAATGGTGTGCATTTCCTGTACTCTGAATACCGACACTATTATCGTGCGGGTGAAGGATGAAGGAAAGGGATTCGATCCGGCATCTGTTCCCAGCCCGTTGGAAGACCAGAACCTCCTCAAGGAAAGCGGCCGCGGCATTTTCTTGATCAGATCCATGATGGACAGAGTGAACTTTAAGATTACAGAATCGGGGACGATTATTGAGATGGTTATTGACCTGAAGCGGCTGAAATGAAGGGAGGGAAGAGCTTCCCCGCAAACCGCCATTGCGGCATCACCATACATGGTAATGCTTTTCGTAAAGTCCGATGAATCGGACTAGACCATCACCATCCGTGGGAACTGTTTTCACAGCATCCTTTAGGATGCTTTCCTCGCAACAGCGTTACCCTTCGGGGTAACGGATGTGTTCGTTATTTCGAATGTGACAAGACAAAAAAAATCCCCTCCGGTATTCCCGAAGGGGATTTTTGTTCATACAAAGCAACGGTTAGAAGTGAAATCCGATGTTGAAGCCAATGAGATTTGCCGTGCTCTTGTAGTTTCCTGTGTATTTTGCGAGGAGCGTCGTCCCAAGATAGTCGCTGAATGTGCCGGTCCGGTCCGCGGATGAAATGAACTGGTACGCGGCGTCAACCGTGATCATATCGGAGACCATGTAACTCGCGCCGACTGTAAACTCGGTGCGGTTTGCGTCCGGCAGCATCGGCTCGACCGAAGGGGTGATTTGAGGTGTACCGTCGTAAATCACTCCGGCACGAAGGGTCAACATGTCCATTTTGTATTCCGCGCCCAACCGATAGAGGAAGGAATTCTCCCAGTTCTTCACCTGCACCTGGGTTGTCTGCAGCGGCACGCCGCCCAATGCTGCAGGAGCAGTCGGTCCGTTTGGCAAGGCAATCGTCAATTTGTCATAGTCACTCCACATGACATACTGAAGATCGGCTGCCACTGTAAGGTCCTGATTGACCTTGTATGCAATTCCACCCTGCAGGTTCGCCGGCATCGGAATCTCCACGGATCCTGTTCCTCCCGGGAAGAACGATGCTAATGCCTGCATATTCGTGAATTTTGCATCCCCTTCATATTTTATCTTTGTCCCGTGACGATATGAGAGGCCTGCCGAGAGCTCCTCAGAATATTTATAAAGGACACCGACATTGAAGGTGAATCCGGTTCCGTCGCCGTCCAACGTGATTTCACCGTCGGTTGCAGACGGAGTCGGGGGAGCCAGCGTCGAGAATGTGCGGATCTTTCGGTTCAGCTTTGCAGAACCGGTAATGTAGCTCACACCGGCCCCGACTGACCATTGCTCATCGATCCGGTATGCTACTGAGGGATTGATGTAAATCGCCTGGAGATCAGTCTTGACGGCTGAATATCGTCCATCCCATGTTGTCTCCCATTCTGTTCCAAGGCCATAAGGCGCAAAAACGCCCAAACCGAATGTCCAGTTGTCCATGTTGTAGGTGAAATACAAATTGGGAGGAAAGAATGTTTGGCTGACCATTTTGGCTTCAGGTCGCGCCGGAGTTGCTGATGTGAATGAAGTGCTCGGCATGATCATCGTGCCGCCAACGAGGACTCCGATGCCGGTCTGATAGGCCATACCTGCGGGGTTGAAATAAATAGCTGAGGCGTCGGATGCCAGAGCGACAAAAGCTCCGCCCATACCCATTGCCCGCGCTCCATGTTCGTTTACCTGGTATCCGCCCGCAAACACGAAAGATGTCGTGGCAACGAGCATCACCACAACCGCAGCGGAAAGGAATTTGTTCTTCAAGGCAACCTCCTGTAATAGGATAGTGATGACGCTCAGCATTCGGTCACAGGTCTCCCGCCCGTGCGTCATTTAAGACTGCCGGAAAACTTACTAATCCTCTGCCAGAGATGCAAGAGTGGGATTTGCTGCAGAAACCGCAAGAAAGAGGCAATAAGAAAGCCCCGCCGATTGACGGGGCTTCCAGAGCAGGGTTTTTCACAAGACTAGATATTCAGCTTTGCGATGCTTGCCTTTACGTCGGCCGCAGATTTATTCAATGCGGCTTGTTCATCGGGTGTCAGCTTGATCTGTATGACCTCTTCCATTCCGTTCTTTCCAATCTTGATCGGGACGCCGCAGTAGACATCCGAGAGGCCGTACTCCCCCTCGAGCCAGGCGGCACAGGGCAGAATTCGCTTCTTGTCACGTACGATCGACTCGATCATTTCGACCGCGCCCGATGAAGGAGCGTAATAAGCACTGCCGGTCTTCAGGAAATTGACGATCTCGATTCCACCGTCACGCGTTCTCTTGACAAGCCGGTCAATCGTTGCCTTGTCCATGAGATCGGGGAGAGGAATACCCGCTATGGTCGAGTAGCGAGCAAGGGGAACCATGGAATCGCCGTGTCCGCCCAGCACGAATGCCGAAACGTCCTCAACGGAGACATTCATCTCCATGGAAATGAACGCCCGGAAGCGGGCTGAATCCAGCACGCCTGCCATGCCCATAACGCGATGCCGGGCGAAGCCGCTCACTTTCTTCGCTACGTATGTCATCACATCGAGTGGATTCGAAACGACGATGATGATTGCCTGGGGGGATTTCGCAACCGCCTGTTCTGTGACGGTCTTCACGATGCCCGCATTCGTCGCCTGAAGATCGTCCCGGCTCATTCCCGGTTTTCGGGCTATTCCTGCGGTGATCAGAATGATGCTTGAATTGGCCGTCGCATCGTAGGAATTGGTGCCAATGACCCTCGAATCAAATCCCTCGATGGGAGCGGACTCATACATGTCGAGTCCCTTGCCCTGGGGAAGGCCTTCAATAACATCAACCAACACCACTTCATTTGCGAGTTCTTTTTCTGCTATGCGTTGGGCTGCCGTGGCACCGACGTGACCCGCTCCAATGACTGTAATTTTCATGGTTACTCCCGCGTTTTGTGCTCCGGGGAATCAGAGCAGTTGTGGTTTTCAGTGAAAAAAAATCCGCTCAATGAGCGGATTTGGTAGGAACACTATTGTGTGTTGTATACGCTGATTCGCTGCTTGGTCTTTCCGGCCCGCTCGAATCTGACAACTCCATCGACCAGAGCGAACAAAGTATCATCGCTGCCTAAGCCGACGTTGTTGCCGGGAAAGAATTTGGTCCCGCGCTGGCGCACGAGGATGCTGCCGGCTGAAACCTGCTGGCCGCCAAACGCCTTAACGCCAAGACGTTGTGCCTGACTATCACGACCGTTACGGGAACTTCCACCACCTTTTTTATGTGCCATACTCGCTCTCCGTCGTACTATCCAACTTTGACCACTTCAATTTCCGTGAACTGTTGCCGGTGACCCCGTCGAACCCGGTACCCCTTGCGTTTCTTCTTCTTGAAGACCAAAACCTTGTCGTCTTTTGAGTGCCCGAGCACTTTGGCCTCAATCTGTGATCCTGAAACGTACGGAGTTCCGATCTTCGTTTGTTTCTCATCCCCCAGAAGGAGAACCTTGTCAAACGTCAATTTCGTCCCAATCTCAGATTCGATCAGCGGGACCATGATTTTGTCTGCTTTTGCGACCTTGAATTGCTGACCTGCGATCTCAACCACGGCGTACATAAACCTACCTCAACATTCGTATGGAAACAAAAGATGGAATTAACAGGGGAATCAATCTATCAAAAAAAGGAACAAAAGTCAACGAAAGACAGCATGAGGTAGTGGTGCATTTTGAATAAGCGCGCCGAAAAGAGGGGTTTCTTAATGGACGTATGGGAAGACGGTAGCTACGGGAAAGGGATCGTTGTCATCGAGTCGTTAACTATTGGCCTGATGGTAGGGATTATACTTTCAAGATTATCTGTAATAGTAGAATCAATACTTGGGTTATTGCAGAGATTGCTATAACCCACGTTGCCGTTGCCATTCGGTCTGTTGCTTTGGTTATTGTGTTGGTGTACTTGCCCTGAATCTTGGCAAGGGCTTTTTGTTCCTTCAAGTATTCTACCATTTCGTCATGGTAGGCTTTCTCACTGATTTCGAGAGGAGTAAGGTCGCCCCGTTTTTGATATTCACGATCAAATTTTCCCATTCGTTTTACTCCTTTGATCTGGCGGTTTTGAAAGCCCAAACAATGGAACGGATGAGTAACACAAGAAGATAGGGAAGGCAAATAAGCAAGACTGAGCCAAGCGGTGAATCTGGCCAGTTTTTGGTCAACGTCTTAACAAGGTAAGCCCCCGTGGGGGTTGTCTCCAAAGCGAATAGAAGAGCAACCCACACCGCGCTAATCCCAAGAAAATAAAGCCATTCTTTCGCTACGTGTTTCTTATTCATTTTTTGGAAGCCCTTTCTGCATTGGATAGGCTTCTAACCATAACGCTTCCAGAATATCTATGATACCATCAAGAGAGTCGCCTGTTGAATCTTTAACTGAATCCACATACAGCACAATGACATTGAAAACTAAGATCGAAAACAAAAAGCAGACTTCGTAGACAGCGCGCATGTTAAACTCTGGCGGGTTTAGGTACCCGCTATATAGCTTAACCACAGCGTAGAAGATAAAAAGTATGGAAAGCAATCGCATCGCGTTAGTCCAAGAGAGAATATGGCGTTTCGAAGTGTGGCTTTGCCTGCTTGCGGTGGTATTGTCCTTCTTTTGCATCTTCTCAATTCTATCATCTATTTTGTTCCAAAGGCCAATGAGCCCTGTGATTAATCCAATGATGCTAATTATGAATGCCATGCTCGTATTGTCCATGTTACTATCCTATTTAAGAAAATGGAAAAGATTCTGGCAACTTCTGAGAACTTTATAATGAAACAGACTCAAGAAGATTTGTGGGCAAGGGAATTGATTAAAAGGGTGGTTCCTCCCCACCTTCGCGCGGTTTATCTGGCTTGGTTACAAAACCCGGCCTTTTTCCTATGTCCTTCAAAACGATACAGCTTACATAGTGGTAGGGTATCTGGACCTCGAAAATCTCAGGCTCGTTCCGGTCGGTCTCGTCGGGAACGAAGGCACGCATAAGCAGGAACGGAGTATCTTGTTGAAGCGACTCGCAAAGCACGAGGCCGCGTTCGTCAAGATCACAGAAGCCGTAAGAGTTTAGGTTTGTTCTTTCTTTCAATTCCTTCATGCCTTCAGGCGTGAGGTAAACGTGGTAGATTTTCAAGTTTCCTCCGTGCGAGGATGAGCGGCACAGACAACGGAAGCTATCCTACTTCGTGGGCGGGTAGCGGTACGGGTTTGTGCCGTTTTTATTTTGTTAAAGATTTCCCTTGACAATGAAAGTTATATAGTATAACTTGTAACTACCATGAAGAAGGAAAGAACACTCGATAAGGTTGATGGGAAACAGTTTTTAACCGTAGAGGAATCCGCCCGCTTCTTAGGTGTGAAATCTAACGCGATCAGAAATTACCTGTACCTTGGGCGATTGTCAACCTACAAATTCAAGAGCCTGACACTGTTGGACGCAAGAGAAGTTGAGGGCTGGAAAAACAGGCAACGGTAGCATATTTTTTTGACCCCACAAGTGATACTCTATAACTTACATAGTCAAATAAAAGGGCTTACAAGTGCTGATAACACCTGCAAGCCCGAATCTTTCCACAACCCCGAAGGGCTATGGTTTGACCAAACCAAGATACGCCTCTTTGGGGACAAACTCAAGGGAGGCGTTATGCCTAACTTTCTTCCGTTTCACCGCAAGACGCAAGTGCTGAATGCGCTTGTTGAAGGGGCTTCAATCTGTTCTATTTCCCGAATGACGGGAGTGAACAAGCGAACAATCCTCCGCCTATTATGTGAGGCGGGAGAAAAAGCAAAAGAGATCATGGACAGAGAACTTGTGAACGTGAAAGCCCGGTTCATTCAGTGTGATGAGATATGGGCGTTCGTCGGGAAGAAACAGAAGCAATGCACAGAAGAAGAAAAACGTGAGGGGCTTCTTGGCGATCAATACATTTGGGTTGCGATGGATTCAGATTCAAAGCTCGTTGTGTCGTACCGAATCGGAAAGCGAACACAAGAGTACGCCGAATCCATTATGAAGGATTTGGCGTACAGAATCCCTAACAGATTCCAACTCAGCACCGATGCCTTCAAGGGATATTTCGACGCGGTTGACCGTGTGTTCGGAACTGACGTTGACTACGGCACAATTCACAAGAACTTTGCCGAGGATATTCTCGCGCAAAGACGATACAGCCCCCCGCAAGTTGTAAGTGTGTCGCTTGAAGTAAGGCAAGGATTCCCGATACGAAAGCGAATCAGTACGAGTCATGTAGAGAGGCAAAACCTGACGATGAGGATGAACATGAGGAGGCTAACGAGGTTGACTAATGCGTTTAGCAAGAAATTGTCTAACCTTGAGGCCGCAGTTGCCCTGCACTTCTACTGGTACGATTTCTGCCGAATCCATCAGACCCTCCGCGTTACTCCCGCGATGGCCGCGGGTATCACGCGTAAGTTGTGGAGTTGGGAGGGGTTGTGGAATTCTGTTGAAGAAAGAAAAGCCGCTTGACACGCGCGCGAGTTATGGTTATATTCTATCACATCAAAGCCCACGAACGGTGTCCCGCACCGCGCGCGGGCTTTTTCTATGTACTCCAATGCGTATCCAACTCCAAACTGTAGCAACAAATCATGTTCCGGGCGCAGAATCAATTGAGGTTGATATCACGCTCAGAAAAAACGGCATTCACGCTGAAATCAAACAATTGGATTGTAGCGGGCGCGTAATTAGCGACCCCTTCAATCTTGATCTCGGCGGTGTGAGCTGGCACTATCTCAAGTATGGTCTTGGGCTGGCAATCGAAAGAATAAATCAAGGGGTTGCGTGTGAAGCATCATCACCTCCGCCTTTATCTGAGGCAAACTCGTGTAGTGCTGAAAACGAGTCTGGACAAATTTCTGGCTTGATTCAAGCCGTCGGAAGTATAGAAGATAGTAGTTGTCGCCAACGATAACGACTTCCAGTTTATGGTCTTTGTCGAACTCCCATGTTCGCTCAGTTTCACCCTTAGGAGGCAGGATGTCCTCAGCATTCATCGGTCTCTTAATGTCCATTTCTTCAGCCCCAGAATTGTTTGACAATCGCCAATTGTACTCGCCTTATCCTCAAAATGCAATCCGCCGAAAATCAAGTCTTTCGCAGTTCTTTTCCCCTAAATCAAAATCGAAAATGCACCACTACCCAGCATGAGGTAGTGGGCTCCTTTGAAGCAAGGGAGTGCTCTTCACTGTCCGGGTGTTACCTTGCGTCGAGCGGAAACCGTTAAAACGGTTTCCAGCGTGGTTTTCTTGCGGTGAGCCCACGGCTTAAGTCGTGGGCTATGCCAAGTGTCTTTGTTCCCAACCACTTCAGTGGTTTCTCTCTGAGGGCAACCACGAATTACGAAGCAATCGGAGGCTGTTCAGTATTACCACAAGCGTTGCCCCATCATCAGCAAGAATAGCGAGCCAAAGGCTTGTCATCCCCAGAACTCCTAAACCAAGAAACAGGGCCTTGACCGCAAGGGCAATAATAATGTTTTGCCTGATGACCGACAGGGCTCTTTTTCCCAATCGAATAGCCGTGGGGATTCTCATCAGGTTATCGGACATCAGCACAACATCCGATGTCTCAAGAGCGGTATCGGAACCGACCCCTCCCATGGCAATGCCGACGTCGGCCGCCGCAAGAGCCGGGCCGTCGTTGATCCCGTCCCCAACCATGGCCACCCGTCCGTACTTCGATTGAAGCGACCGAACAGCATTCAGCTTTTCGGCCGGCATCAATTCGTAGCGGGCCTCATCCACTCCAAGGTTGCGGGCAATCGCTTCGGCTGCACCGCGATTATCTCCCGTGAGCAGGACAACAGACTGAATGCCTTCGGCGCGAAGTGTCTCGACGGCCTGCGCGCTCTCCGATCGCAGCTGATCGGCGATTCCAATGACTCCGAGAGGTCCCGATTCATCCGTCAGAACGACAGCTGTCTTTCCATGCTGCTCCAAGGATGACAGCAGAGATTCGAGGTCGGGAGAGCAAAGGCCGATCTCTTCAATAAGCGGGTGGTTACCGACCCAATAGACCCTGGAATTGACGGTTGCCTTGATTCCTTTACCCGTCAGGGAGTCAAATTGTCCGACGTCAATTCCATCAAGGTCAATTCCCTCCTGATCGGCTTTCCGCAGAAATGCATCCGCCAGATGATGTTCTGACCGGAGTTCTATTGCAGCGGTGATGCGAAGAATCTCCCGGGGTGGAAGGGAGTCGACGGCAATTATATCGGTGATGGTCGGCGTTCCCATAGTGAGAGTGCCGGTCTTGTCAAGAGCAACCGCTTGCACCGAGGCAAGCTGTTCCAGGGGCCGGCCTCCCTTGATGAGGATGCCGTGTCGTGCGGCAGAGGTCAGGGCGCTCACGACAGAGACCGGAGTGGAGATAACCAACGCGCAGGGACAGGCGATCACGAGCAGCACAAGTCCCCGGTAGAACCACACGTCAAACGGGGCTCCAAACAACAATGGGGGAACAACGACGAGGGATAAAGCTGCAAGAAATACAGCGGGCGTGTAGTAGTAAGCGAATCGCTCGATGAAGGTCTGAACGGGCGCTTTCTTGCTCTGCGCTTCCTCAATCATGTGAATAATGGTCGCCAACGTCGAATCAGCTGAGGCCTTTGTGACCCGCGCCTCCAGTACTCCCCGCTGATTGAACGATCCCGCAAAAACGGTCTCACCGGGTGATTTGGCGATCGGCACGGATTCTCCGGTGATGGGCGACTGATCCACGGAGGAGAAGCCCGCTACGACAATGCCGTCCAGAGGAATACGTTCCCCCGGCCTGATGATCATGGTTCTTCCGACGTGAACATTCTCAATCGGGACTACCGCTTCCGTTCCGGCCTCGCGGATGGTGGCAGTCAGGGGGGCAAGTTTCAGGAGAGAACTCAGTGCGCGCCGTCCGCGGTCCATGCTCATGGACTCCAGCAGCAGCGAGACCGAGAACAGAAAGATCACTGCCGCGCCTTCGGCCGGATGACCAAGAGCCAGCGCCCCGATGACCGCAATCGACATCAGGAAATTCATATCGAGTGAAAGATTCTGGAGCGCCTTCATTCCCTTGAGGGCGACCCTCCATCCGCCAAGTCCGATGGAGAGAAGATAGACGGCAAGGGAGACGCCGGCCGGAACGGCGAGGGAGTCGAGAACGAGACCCAGTGCGAAGAAAATTCCCGACAGTGAGGTCATGGCCAATTGCATTCGCCCCGATCGATGCGAAGCCGCGATATTGCCTCGATTCGCGGTGCCGGGAAGGCCGATGTCTTTCAGAGCTTTGAGGATCGTATCGTCGCCGCACGTGTGCGTGACGTCGAGTCTGTGACTGATACTATTGAAGCGGAGGTCCTGGACACCCGGGAGAGAGGAAAGCTTCTTCCGGATCAATGACTCTTCTGTTGCACAGCAAAGGCCATTGACGATGAAGCCGGTATGGTGAGTCATTTCAGACATCGGCTAGCGCTCTTCAATGTGCCGCGTCGCAACGCGGATGAGGTCTTCGATGTGCTCGTCCTCGAGGGAGTAGAAAACCATCTTCCCGTCTTTTCGCTGTTTGACGAGCCGCAGCGTCTTCAGCATGCGCATCTGATGGGAAACTGCCGATTCGCTGATGCCGACGAGTTCGGCAATATCAAACACGCACAGCTCTTCTTTGAGAAGAGCCAGCACAATTCTTAAGCGCGTCGGGTCGCTGAGAACCTTGAAGGTTTCCGTCAGGCTCCAAATGCTTTCGTCCTGGAGGATGGCCTTGCGCGCCGATCGGATCGTTTCCTGATGATTGTGGGTTCCGGATTTCAAAACAAACACCTGAGCAGTTGTTCATATGTAAGATGAAAAATTCCGTCAAGAAAATCAAGCCCGATGAACATTTCATCGGGACGGGGAATATTGCGAGGAAGTGAAGAAGACGTTCAGGCCGGGGTCAGAGGCGCCAGAGGTAGGATGCCTTGAAAAAGAGCCCGCGGTTTGTCTCGAGGAGATTGTTGCTTTGACGATAGGAAAGAGAGCCGGGATCCCATTCCTGGCGGTGATACAAGGATCCGTAACCCGCATGAAGAACTGTTCCGGGTATGTAAGTGAATGAAACGAGGAAATCGGTCAACATGCGCTTCCGGAATCCATTGTATTCTCCAATGGCCCTGAAAAACACGTACTTGTTGAACTGATAGGCGGCCTTGACTCTGTTGATGGGATAGGAATACATCTGCATGTTGTCGGATGCCCGATGGAAATCTGAGTATGTGAAGGAATAATCGATGCGGATTTGTTCCGACGGCTGATAGATGACTGAGGCCTGCGCCCGTCGGTTGTTCCCCTGAAACGGTGACGCCGAGTAGTAGATCGCTGCACCATCACGATACGTCAGCGTCAGGCTCAGCCAGGACGTCAATGGCCCGCCAACACGGACATAGATTCCACTGATCCTGAACCGCTCCCCCAAAAACACCTCAGTGCTGTAGGCTGCCTCAGTGTAAAAGGAGAGATTCCCGCGAAACAGGACCTGCCCGAAGAGAACGTTCGAAGTTTCCCAAAGCCTGCTCGGATGATCCCGTGTTTGAGTGGTCGATATTCCTATCCCGATCTTGTGAAAGAACGCGGACGCGGGATACAGCCAGGGCTGGATTGATCCTGAAATCCTGGTAACTCCGGTCCGGTTCAAAAAACCCATGTCGGCACGAAAATCGTTGCTGAGGTCGCTTACAGAAACCCCATACTGTATGTCCCGATCACTCGATTGCAGCTGAAGTCTTGCCGCATGACCTTTCAAGAGTGCCCCGGATGCGGAGTCTCTTGCGAACGATCCAAATCCGTGAAAGTCAAACTGTGAACCTCCACCGACGCGAATCTGGCCATCGGCGCCCGCAACGCGGTTGTATCCTGAGCCTGCTTCCCTGTCTGCGAACGCGGCGCCAAGATATGAATCCTCGCTCATGGATCGTTTGTATCGGGCGAAGCCAAACCACGCTTCCTTCGGAGATCCCGGCACGGCCCCGTTGAGCTCATCGTTGGCCAGAATCGTGGAAATGGTGTTGCTTGTGCCTACCTTGCCCGAAAGCTTCACCCCCAGCAACGGATCGACAATCGTCCGCGTATGGAACAAAGACTGGAGCGGCGCACCGGACTCGGCCGCTCCAATGTTGAAGTTTTCCCGGCCTTCAATAAAAAACGGCCTCCGTTCATCGAAAAAGAGATTCGTACGAAGATTGACGTCCACCTGGCCCGCGTCCGATTCAACCTGACTGAAGTCCGGATTGAGAGTGCCGTCAAGAATGAGATCGGATGTAATGCCGTACTTCAACGTAAGACTCCCTTCACGACGGACGTCGTTTACGTGAAGGCGGCCATTCTCGTGGGCCTGCTGTTGACTGAAGACGACGGCAGGAAGGATTTCGACCAACGTGTAGTGCTCAAGACCGGTGTACTCCATCGGGGTCATTTGCGTCAGAAACGCAAACCCCTTCTTCGGATCCATGGGCGGATTGGATCCATGCTCATTTCGCCGGCTTATGTAGCGCTCAAAAAAAACCGTCATCGTAACGGTCTCATCGTCGGAGTAGCGCAGGCTTTTGAGCGGGAGTTGAACCTCGACCACATAACCGTCATTCGTCATTCGTCCGGCGCTGTACCAGACCAAATCGGTGCTGAAGTCTTCCAGGTTTGCCGCAAACCTGCTGTCCATCTGAATGCCCAGAGGATTGATGTACAGCGCCGTGAGCCCCTGTTGATCACCGAATGTGTCGAGATTGATGCACACCCAATCATCAGGCCGAATGTTATCCCGCGAAGAGAGGGAAGTCTTGACCAGAGCCGGATCATCGAAGCAGCGGAACGCAAAGTAGAGGTTCTCGGAGTCATAGCTCATGAAGACGTCTGTCTTCTGTTCCTGCGGTTTGCCGAAGTCGGGGGCGAAGGTGATAAAATCAGAAACGACAGGGGCGTCAGTCCAGGATGGGTCTTCCAGTGCTCCGTCGATCACTGGCGGAGATTCAACTCGAAGCGGCTTGAGGGTCTGTGCCTTGCCCGCATACAACGCGAAAAGACAGATTACGATGAGGATTGAAGTTCGATGAGCGGTCACTCGTCTCCCGGGTACTCTGAGAATAGTAGGACTACGTTGTCACAACCGATTTGTTGCATATTTCCGGCCACAACGAAGGCCACGATCATGCATCGGAGGTCATTCGGTCTTCTTCTCAGCCCTTTTCCTTGAGCGAAGCCGGGTGAAGAAAATCGAAACCACAATGAGGACACATCCCAAGACAAGGAAGGAGAGAATCCGAAGGGTTTCTTCAAGCTGGATGATCCCAATGATCATCACATAGAGAACGGTAAGGCCAAGTGTCAAATGCCCCATCCATCGGTATTTTTGCTTCTTCACCAGGGCGCCCATCAGGTAGTAGAACAAGGCAATACCCACCCAGGAAAGACTGGCCGTTCCCTCGGGCATAAGATAGAAGAGAGCGTACGGGAAAGCACAAAAGGCCGCCGCAAGATATGCATTCCTCATCATTTCGGTTTTCAATTCCAGCCGATCCTGTTGCCAGTTGAGAATCCGTGCGCTGAGAAGTGCCACGACGCCAAATCCGATGCTCATGCCGCTTTCACCTTCCGTCACGACAAGGTATCCGATCACAATCGCGAGGAAAATGACGAAGTTGGCAACCACAATGAACCTTGATCTGAACCAAATGGCAGTCGAAAGCACAAGAATACTCTGCAGGGAAAGCCACACGAACACAGGGGGTGGGCTGAAGGCTTTTAGAAGAGCGACGCTCAAGGCCATGTATCCGAACATCGAGTAGAGAAACGTCGAGAAGCGGCTCTTTTCCCACGTCCAGAACAAGATCGCAATCGTTAGAAACACGACCGACGTAACAATGTGTGAAGCGACAAAATTATCCTGAAAGGACGTGAGTGTGAGGAAAAGGAACAATCCATAACCTCCTGCCATATTCAAACCGGAGCTCATGATAATGCCAATATCTTCGACTTGCGGTTTTTCTCTCTTTAGAAGAGCGGTTGCAAAGAGGCCGGCATAGAGGAGCACGAACCAGATGTTGATGCCGGGAGAGGCAACAATCTGAATCTCGTGTCCCATGATGGGATTGCCAAGAGACCAGAGGAGGTGGGTGAAATATGCCAGACCTGTGCCAAGCAGGAGGATTGCATTCCATCCCGTGCGCAACCGAATCATGGTGGTACAGACACCCAGAACCACAATCGCGGTCAACACCGCCCAATCATCCCCAATGACAAGAGCAGCAAGGAATCCGTAGAAGAGGGCAAGACCGGTGAGGTAAATGGACTTCCTGCGAAGAGAGACAACGAGAATAACGCCGACATCCAGGAGAAGCAGAATAATACCGGGCGCGGAATTCGGTTCAAGCGGCGGTTGGTCGCTGAAAAAGAACAATCGCAGCGTCGCAAAATAGAGAAGGGCAAGACCAGCTCCGAACAAATACTGCGAGATCAGCAGGTACACCGATCGCCAGTACCTTGCCAGAAGAATCATCGCTCCGGCGACGCCAAACCCGAAGAGGGAAGGAAGGACAGGAGGGAGCCCTTCGTACGGAAACGTGAGGACGAATGCCATCCCAATGGCAAGAACAACAATGCCGGCTTTTGCAAACCACTTCTGACCAACCTCAAATTCCAGTTCTTCCTCATCCCTAATTTCAACCAGTCGTATGGTCTCATCCTGAGTGCTTTCGCTCATTGCTGTCCGTTCGATACCGAGATACGATTCCAGGTGTTCAATTCTCTCTTCGAGTTTTCGCACGCTCTCGGCCAGAGACTCAAGGTTGTCGGATGATTTGTTCGGATTCATCGATGGAAGTGTTGATCGTCGGCAAAACTAACGATTGATCGGGGGAGAAGCAAGAAGAAGCAATCAGGACGTGGCAGGGCTTTGGCTCTTGAGGAGTTTCCCTGATTCGATTTCTTCTCCGATCATCCGAGGGAGTATGTCTGATTCTTTCTTCATTTCCTTCCTCACCGCCAATTGCACCAGAGGATTGAACAGTCGAAGAATGATTGCGGGAATTCCTTTTGCTTTTTCAGGGCGCGCGGTGAGCCATTCGGCACGGGTCCCCGACTTCTGATCGCAGATTGAGGATTCTAGATTGAGGATTGAACATTGAATATTGTTCTCGGACTCAGCCATCAAGCAATTTCCAATTTTCAACTCTCAATATTCAATGCTCAATTTTCAACGCCATGGAACTCTGATCAGAAGACCTACCTCCGCTCTGACGACGGTCCTTGCCATCGGTTGCCAACGCCATAACGGGGAAAGCTTCCTGGTAGGTGATGCCATCGCCGCTGTTTCATTTAGGACAACTTTGAATACGAATCCTTCTCCTGGGTTGTGAGAACTTCATTCATGCTTCCCGTTCGGTAGCCCTGTAGATCCAACGTGACGTACACATAGCCAAGTTTCTTCAACGCAGAAACAATGGTCTCACGGGTCTCGTTCTCAAATAATCTGGCAAACTCCTGTGGCCCGATTTCCAGACGGACTGTGCGGTCATCATGGTGACGCACGCGAAAGAAGCGGAAGCCCAAATCCCGCATGAGTGACTCAGCTGAATCGATTTTCATAAGATTCTCCTTGGTGATGCCGAATCCATAAGGGAAACGGGAGGCAAGACACGCAAATGAAGGTTTCTCCCACGTCGGAATCCCCAGTTCTTTTGCCAGCATCCTCACATTGTTTTTCGTGAATCCAGCTTCGAGAAGAGGAGATCGAATTTCCTGCTCCGACTTTGCCTTCATGCCCGGACGAAAATCACCGAGATCGTCGACAATAGTTCCGTCCGCAATCCACTGAATCCCTTCTTCCCGCGCAATCAGATGAAGCTTCCCGAACAATTCGGTCTTGCAGAAATAACACCTGTTCGGTGGATTTTCGCGAAACTTCAGGTCGTCCGTTTCCTCAGTATCCACCACACGGAATCTGGTCCCGAATTCCCCTGCAAGCCGTACAGCTTCCTCGAATTCCCTCGAGGGGTACGTCTCGGATTTTCCGATGACAGCCAAAGCCCGTTCTTGCAGGACTGTTGTCGCGACCCGGATGAGCAGCGTGCTGTCGATACCGCCCGAGAATCCAATGACGACCGAGTCCATGGCGCTGAGGATCGAACAAAGCGACAGGTACTTCTTGCGAAGCCCTCCATCGGCCTCAATCGAAGCCGGGTCAACCGTTTCTATTTTGAGAGCAGTGTCTCTTCTCATTGCCCCTTCAAGTTTTGAACTACGGCGCTCCTGACGATGTCTAAAGGCATTTCTTGGCCCGTCCATCGTTGGAAGGCCGCAGCTCCCTGGCGCAGCAGCATCTCAAGCCCGCTAAGAGCCGTCGCACCGGATTTCAACGCTGATTTGATGAGTTTGGTTTCAATCGGGACATAGATGAAATCCATGATCAATTGAGTCTTCTTGAACTCCGTGTCTTCAAGGGGTGATGCGTCGGAGTAGGGCTTCATGCCCACGGAGGTGGTGTTGATGATGATATCCGCCGCATCGACGGTTTTCTGGAGACTGTCGACAAAGAGCGATTCGGCCGACAACTTCGTCTCTGGGCGAACATCTCCGAAGGCCGCCGCAATTTCTTCTGCTTTTTCGAGTGATCTGTTGAGAACAAGAATGCGGGCCGGCTTGTGATGGCCGAGCAAGCCGTAGAGGGCAGCCCGTGCGCCCCCTCCTGCCCCCAGGACAAGCACTGACGCGCCCTCGATTCTTGTCTTAAAGGGAGAAAGCGACTCAAGGAAACCGAGCAGATCGGTATTCAAGCCCACAAGCCTGTCGTTCGTTCGCACAACGGTATTGACCGCTCCAATGGCTTTTGCCTCCGGCTCAACTTCATCTATGACCTTCATGACTTCCTGTTTGTGGGGAAGTGTCACGTTGAAACCCGTAAAGCTCTTCGTTCGAAGCCCGGAAATCGCATCTCCAAGATCGTCCGGCTCAACATCGATCGCCTCGTATCGGCAGTCCATTCCCAGCGCCTCGAACGCAGTATTATGCATGAGAGGCGAGAGAGAATGAGCAACAGGATGTCCTATGATGGCGAACTGTTTCATCGGTTCATGGCCGCTTGTCTATCCTGATTCCAAGGGTATGGAACATACGAATCTTTGAGCCGAGAGAAAAACTATTTCTTCAAGAGACGGGAAAAATCTTTGGAGATTGCAAGGGAAGGATATTCGGCAACGAAGCCTTTGCGGAGGCCGGGGTCGAGGGTAAACGCTTCCTTGAAACAAGCGAGGGCGGATTGTTTTTGGCCGCTGAACAGAAGGGCTTTCCCTTTGCTGTAAATGGCCGGCGCGAAGGATGGTGTCAGGGCCAGACAGCGGCCGAGCGCGTCGAGAGCATCGCCCGTTCGCCCGAGTTCCTGGAGGGTGTCGCCAAAGTCAAACCAGGCCTCAGCATTGTTGGGATCAAGCTTCAGGACCATGCGATAGCTTGAGAGGCAATCCGGATACCGGCCCAGATTGTACTCGGCGTCAGCCCGGGCGTACCAGAGTTCCGGATATTCATTGAATATGCTGAGGGCGCGAATGTAGTCCGCGAGCGCCTTTTTGGAATCGTCAAGGGCATCATAGCTGCAACCGCGTCCAAAATATGATTCATAATGTGAATCGTCATGGAACAAGGCCATGGTAAAACTTTCGATCGCATCCTTATATCGTCCAAGGCCTTCATAAGCGTTTCCGAGGTTGTGCCACGCAGGGACGTCGGTCGGCTCCAACTCGAGCGTCTGTTTGTAAGCTTTGATTGCCTCCTGTAGCTGCCCGAGGTTGGCATAAGCATTTCCCATGTTGTAGTACGCTGCAGGGAAATCCTCTTTGATCGCAAGCGCGAGCTCGTAGCTCTCAATGGCCTGGGCAAAGCGTCCGATTCTGTTCAGGACAATGCCGCGGTTGTACCACGCATTGGTATTGAAGGGATCCCTGTTGAGATGCTCGTTGTAGCACTTGACTGATTCCTCAAGCTGGTCGAGAAAATCGTAGCAATACCCCAACTCATACCAGGCATCGTGATTGTCGGAATTGATCGTCAGAATGCGCCGGAAGCATGCGACAGCTTCTTCAAAACGGTCCTGTTTCTCGAGCGCCACGCCCTTGAGGAACAAAGCTTCCTCATGCACCGGCTCGAATTCGAGTGCCCGCTCCAGCGACTCGAGGGCCTCGTCGAGACGATTCAGATTGTCCAATGCCATGGCGCGATTGACGTATATATCCGCATCTGCGGGGTTGAATGCGACCGCCTGATCGTAACATGCGAGGGCTTCGTCGTAACGGACAAGATTGTTCAGGATCATGCCCTTACGCTGCCAGGCGTCGGCACTGTAGGGCTCAAAGGAGAGGAGACGTTCGGTAAAGGAGAGGGCTTCTTCGAACTGCTCGTGTTCGAAGTAAAACTGGATAATCTCTTCGAGAGCCTCCGCACTGTTGATGTCTTTTTCCCCGTTTCTCAACAGCTCTCGAAATCTCTGCAAGTCATCTTCCGAGTGCCTGTTTGGCCTCGGGTATTGATCATCATCATCAAAATGATCAAAAGCTGGCATTCACATTCCTGAGTTCTGGGGAACCCGTCGGCATCACCTAGTGTCAGTTTCACTCGGATTTCACTTATTTCGGTCAAGCGAAATCAGCAATTTTGACCGCGTGTTGAAGTTCTCTCGGACCTACGAAGTAAGAGTTCTTGTGAGCCGAGACACTAGTCGCTTGGAATAAAAGGAAAAAACGAGATGAAGTCAAGTAACGATTGAAACGGATTCGCTAACTGGCCTGAAAACGAAAAGAAGAGAAGGGGGATGATTGCTTTTCCACCTTTTGGGGGGTATATTAACAATTCGCCGGTTTTGGAATGATAGACGAGAATATCAAATCCTTGGAAACCCGTTTGGAAGCTGTTTGTGCACGGGTGGGAAGATCGCGGGATGAGATCACTCTTGTGGCGGTCTCCAAGACCTTTGGGGCCGATCGGATCAGGGAAGCAACGAAAGCGGGACTTCGGGATTTTGGCGAAAACTATGTTCAGGAATTGACCGCCAAGAACCTGCAGTTGAACGACCTTTCCCCGCGCTGGCATTTCATCGGACATCTTCAATCCAACAAGGTCAAGTACATAGCGGATTTCATCCATCTGATCCATTCAGTGGACAACATCAGACTCGCCCGGGAGATTGACACACGGGCGGAACGGTGCGGACGGATTCTTGATGTGTTGGTCGAAGTACACACGACGGACGAAGCAACAAAGTCGGGGGCCCGGCCGGAGGAAACCACAGGCCTTGTGAGACAGCTGGCCGCACTGGGGCACCTGAGAGTTCAGGGCCTTATGACGATGGGGCCATTCTCGGACGATCCGAATGACTCCAGACCCTCGTTCCGCCACGTTGCCGCACTCGCACGGGAAATCGAGCGGGAGGGAATTGCAGGGGTGAGCATGAAGAAGCTTTCGATGGGAATGACTCATGATTTTGAGGTGGCGATCGAAGAAGGCGCAACACTTGTACGAATAGGTACCGCAATTTTTGGTGAAAGAACAAAAGAACACTGAGGGATGAACACGGAGGATCTATGAAGATCACGCCGCTCGAAGTGAAACGACAGCAATTCAAGAAAGTCATGCGCGGGTACGATCCTGTCGAGGTCGATACCTTTCTCGACATGCTTTCCAATGAGTTGGAAGATCTGATCAAGCGCAACAAGGATCTAAGCGACAAGACAATCGAATTGGAAGTTGGGCTGCGTGACTATAAGAACATGGAGAAAACGCTGCAGCAGACTCTGATGCAGGCGCAGGAAACGAGCGGGAAGTCGATCGAGAACTCGCGGAAAGAAGCGGATCTTATTGTGCAGGAAGCCCGGATGAAAGCCACTCAGATTCTCGAAAGGGCGCGGCTTGATTTTTCCCGGGCCAAGGAAGAGATCGCACATCTCAAAGCGCGCAAAGAGAGCATCCTCAGCCGCCTTAAAGTCCTCCTCTCGTCGGAAGTTGAACTGATTCGGGCTCTTGAGATCGATGATGATGAAGTCTCCAAGCCGGATCCTTCTCACGGGACAGGCAAGGAAGAAATCGCCATCGATGAGATCTTGAAGAAACTGTAGAAATTGTTGATTGAATGATTTTTGATTTATTGATTACTCGCACCGTGCTAATTCAATAAATCAATAAATCATCGTATCAATAAATGAAGAAATCCTCCCATGCTCCGCACGCAAATCAACGACGCACTTAAAGTTATCAGAAGCAGGACGAACTCAACTCCTGCCATTGGCATCATTTTGGGGACGGGCCTTGGAGGCCTGGCAAAAGAGATTGAACAAGAGACAGAGATAGAATACGGCTCGATTCCCCACTTCCCGATCTCAACGGTAGAATCGCACCATGGAAAATTGATATTCGGCTCGCTCGCGGGCAAACAGGTGGTAGCCATGCAGG
>DATECW010000117.1:0-6416 GCA_035286705.1 Bacteroidota bacterium | reverse complement strand
GTGACCGATGTACTTTGGTAGTTCGCGGGCTGCTCCAGTGTGAATACCGTGGAATCGAAGATCTGACCCGGCAGGTACTGTGCGGCCGCCGCATCGACAACAGATGGTTCCGCTGCCAGCCGCGTGCGGAAAGTCGCAAGGCGCGCCCCTACAGCAGACGCCCTCTGAATTACCAGGACTTTTTCCTTGTCATATCCGAGATTCTTGCTCTGAACATAACGGAGTTGCTGCCGGACGATCAGAGTTCCCGCAATCAAGATGATCGAGATTGAGAATTGGATGACCACGAGAATCTTGCGCAGGTTGCTCCTGTGTTGGGAGGATCCGCCACCCTTGAGCACCTCCACAGGAAGGAATGACGAAAGTACGAGGGCGGGGTAAGCGCCTGCCAGGAACGTAACCAGCGTTGCGCACATTGCCAGCAGCGCAGCTGCAGATGGAGTTGAGATGAAGAAGGCGGAGAGGTTCTTTCCCGAAAATTCATTGAATGCGGGAAGTAGAAGCTCTGTGAGAATCATCGCCCCAAGAACAGCCAGAGCGACATGAAGGAACGTTTCTAAGAGAAACTGGCGAATCAGTTGTCCACGAACCGATCCAAGGACCTTCCTCATCCCTACTTCTCGGGCACGCTTCATGGAACGGGCTGTCGAGAGATTGACGAAGTTGATGCAGGCCAATCCAAGGATGAACAACGCTATGACGGAAAAAACATAGACATACAGGATATTCCCGTTTGCCTCGAGTTCATAGCTCAGATGCGACTCTAAATGCAGATCGGGCATGGGTGTCAGGGGAAAACGCGAAAAATTGGACGTTCCGGCAAAATCACTCCCGACGATATTCTTTTGAACATAAGAATCCAGTTTCTCTTCAAGGCTTGCGATTGACTCACCTTCCCGGAGGAGCGCATAGGTATACACTGTTGCCGATCCCCATTGCGTTTTGCGCTGCTCGATGATAGGTTGTGTCTTGAGCGGTACCAGAAAATCGAACCGGAAATGTGATTGGCGCGGAAAACCCGCGACCAGGGCAGTCACGCGGAAGAGAGTGCCATCATTCATCTCCAGTGTTCTTCCAAGGGGGTCGTGTTCGCCAAAGTACCGACGTGCGGCCTCTTCGGTGAGAACAATCGAATTCGGATCCTCGAGAGCCGTCGACGGATCCCCGGAGAGGAAACCGACGGTGAAAACGTCGAAAAAGCTCTGTTCTGCAAAAAGGACCTTATCCTCTCTCTGAAATTGATCACCGTTGCGAAGAGTCATGCCACCCGCCCGAAAGCTCACTGTGCGCTCCACTTCGGGGAATTCGTTCTCAAGCGTCGGACCGAGCGGAACAGGGACGAGGGGAATATTCCACTCATTGTCCCCGTACCGGGCGTTCCAGGTTGCGCGATAGATGCGATCCGCCTTGGCATGAAACCGGTCGTACCCGAGCTCGTCGACGACCCAAAGGACAATAAGAATACATGCAGTTATGCTGATCATCAGCCCGGCAATGTTGATAAGGGTGTAGCCCTTATGCCTGACCATTGAACGGAAGGCGATCTTGAAATAGTTGTGGAACATGAGAACCTCACGGAATCGAATCATTGGTTCATTTGCTCGTTGGCGCAGCAAATGTGTCAATGAAAAAATGAGTGAATGAGAAAATCGTCCCGGTTCTTCCTTCTGTGACGTGTGACCTGACTCTATTCATACTTTAGCGCATCGACAGGGTTACCGTTTGCCACCTTGATGGTCTGCGAACCGATGGTCAAGAGTGCTGAGAAGGCCACGATACCGAATCCTATCAGAAATACTCCCGCGCCCAACTCGAAGCGAAATGCCACGCGCTCCAGAAACATGAAGTTGATGAATGCCCACAGAAGGGGCGTGGCAGCGAGGACTGCGATTGCAAGCAGCTTTGCCAGATCCTGCGAGAGCAAGATCACGATGGCTGTGGAACTTGCCCCGAAGACCTTTCGCACTCCGATCTCTTTCGTGCGCGTCTCAGTGCTGAAGATCGCCATTCCAAGAAGGCCGAGGCACGAAATAACGATTGCAAGCCCGGCGATGATCGAAAGGAAAACGGTGATCTCGCGCATGTCGTTGTAAGCGCCCAGGACATACTCATCCAGGAATCGGTATCTCATCGGTGTAAGGTCGTCATTGAGCTTGGCCCAAACAGATTCGATGGAAGGGATGACATTCAACATTTCATTCGGTGCGACGCGCACCAAGGCGTAGGAGAACTCACTTGGATGATACTCCAGAATCACCGGATCGATCACATTCTGCAGTCGAGCATAGTGAAAGTCTTTTGTCACGCCAACGATTTCTTTTGGACCGTTCTCGAGGATCTCGACGCGTTGCCCGACGGCCGCCGATGCATCGCGAAAGCCGAGCCTTTTCAAAGCGGTTTCATTGATGATGATCGCTTGAGACGTGTCGGTTGCATGCTTGCTTGAAAAACCGCGGCCGGCCAGAAGCTCAAACCCAAGATTGGCCAGATGGTTCTCGCTTATGGAAAAACTGACGGTCTTGATGGGCTCGGCAACGAACGGCGATCGGACTTCGGGCCCGGGATCCGGGTTAGACCTGCCGATAAGATCCGAGGAGGCCGAAACGTCCAACACGCCCGCCTGGGGCAACACCTCGTTTCGAAACAGCTCGAACGGTACATTCTGCAACGACACAGCGACGATGTGTTCTTTGTCGAATCCATAATCGGCGCTCAGCATGAACGCGAGTTGGCGATGGAACACGATGGTCAGAATAATGAAGAAGAGCGAAAGGGTAAACTGGATAACGAGAAAAACCTTGCGAAGAGTCATTCCAGAAAATCCCGGCATTCGCCCGAGACCCTTTAAGGCCAAAGCGGGTTTCACTGTGGAGAGAACCATTGCCGGAATAATGCCGGCGATCAGTCCTAAACCCGCGCTGAAGAACAAGAAGAAGGCGTACACCCGCCAGTCGAACTTCCAATCGATCGAAATGTAGTCAACGAACTGAAAATCATTAAACACAGGCAAGAGAAGATCCAGCAGCAAGATAGACGGGATGATCGCGAGCAGTGAGATCAAGGCCGATTCAAAAAGGATCTGCCAGACGATGTGACTGCGCTGAGCACCGACAACCTTTCGAACGCCAATCTCTTTCGACCGCTTAAGAGATCGGGCGACTGTCAGACTTACATAATTGAAGATGACGGGGGCCATGACAACCAGGGCGACAATGAGGAATATGTACAGAACCGGCCTCTCCATTACGTCGCCGATCCGGTTCAGGAGTTCACGGCCGAACGCAATGTCTGTGAGCGGCTGCAGGCTGCATTCGTAGGTCAAAGGAGTATCATTCCGAAAGACCCCTTCCATCAGACGAGGGAGCGCCCTTTCGACGTCTGAAGCTTTGTTTTCGTCCGAAAGAAGCAGGTAATGGTAAAATGACGAGAAGGCATTCCAGTTCCGGGGATCGGAGGATGCGTTGAGATTCCGGAACGACAGAAGCGTGGAGAACGAGAGAAGTATCTCTCGCTGGATGTGGGACCGTTGATGGGGTTGGAGATCAGCCAACACACCCGTGACGATGACATCGCCGAATGGGAACGTCAGTACCTGTCCGACCGGATTCTGCTCACCAAAGACCTTTCTTCCCAGCTCCTCTGAAATAACCGCGCTGAACGGACGGTCCAACGCATGTTCTTTGTTTCCGGCTTTCAACGAATAGCTGAAGATGTCAAAGAACGACTGCTCAGCGTAGAAACCCTGAACGGTAAAGACTTTCTCATTGTGCTTCATTGTGGCCGAAAAAAGCGTGAGTCGGACAGTATTTTCGACCTCCGAAAGTTCGGATTGAAGGAGGGGACTCAAAGGGGCCGGTGCGGTAGCAACGTCGTCGACATTACCTGTGGACTTTTCCGTCACATGCGTCACAATCCTGAAGATCCGATCCTTGTTTGTCTGAAACTGGTCGAGATCGCGTTGACCGCTCACGACGAGAATAACCAAGAGGCACACCGGCATCCCAATGGACAGCCCAAGAATATTGATCAACGAGAAGCTCTTGTGCTTGAAGAGCGTCCTCACTGCAATCTTCAGATAGTTGGAAAACACTGTTGACCTCCTACTATTCGTACCTTAGCGATTCAACCGGATTCGCCCGCACAGCTTTGATGACCTGTCCGGAAATTGCCAGAAATGCAATAAGAAGCACTCCTAATCCCGCACTCATGAAAATCAGGGGTGTAAGGGAGATCCTGTAGGCGTAGTTCTCGAGATAACTCGAAGCGGCAAGATAGGCCAGCGGCCAGGCAAGCACGTTTGCCGCGACAACAAGCTTGAGGAAGTCCTTCGAGATCAGCTTGACCACGCCGGGGCCGCTTGCGCCGAGCACTTTGCGAATACCGATCTCTTTCGTACGGCTTGCAACGGCGAGAGTTGCAAGGCCGAACAATCCGAGGCATGCAAGGGAGAGGGCAATGGTTGAGCCGAACGTCACAATGCGACTCCAACGCATTTCCAGGTCGTACTGTTTCTGGAAATCCTCGTCAAGAAATGTCGCGTTGAAAGGATTGTTCGGCGCTACGTCGTGCCAGACCTGCCGAAGATACTCCATCGTGGCAGGCATATTCTTCGGTGCGATGCGGATCAGCAATTCGCCCAAGCCCCATTCGGGATTCATGAACATCATGGCCGGCTTGATCTCGTCGTGAAGGGATGTGAAGTTGAAATCGTTGACGACTCCAATCACTTCGAATCTCTCGAATGTCTTGCTGTCAATTCCTGCGAGTGAATTCCCAACGCCAGGCTCGGGCCATCCCATCATTTTGAGGAACGATTCATTAACGATCATGCCGCGGTCGCGGTCGTTGGGACTCCCCTTCACGAAGTTCCTTCCGTATTTCAACGGGATGCCGAGCGTGAGGAGATATTCCTCATCGACACGGTACACATACGTACCCTTGTTCTCACCCTTGTACTTAAAGCTGTTGACGTCATATCCATGTGTAAAAGCACCGCTGGTGACGGAAACATTCATGATATTGGGATTCTCCAGAACACGTGTCCGGAAGCGGTCAACCAGCAACTGAGCATTCTCCGCTTTCCCAGCATTCAGAGGAAGAACAACGACCTGCTCCGGGTTGAAGCCGAGATTGCGTGTAATGAGATAGTCGATTTGCCGGGACAATACGAGTGCCCCGCAAACGAGAAAGATCGACAGTCCGAACTGAAACACGATGAGGATTCTCGTAAAGAGGTTTTTCCCGCTCAACTTGAACTGTCCTTTGAGAGTTTCGGTCGGCGTGAATTTTGAAAGATAGAGCGCCGGATAGCTTCCGGCCGCGGCACCGACAATGATAAGAAGACCGGCAAGGCCGGCAATGAGGCCGCCGTTGGAAAAGAGATCAAGGGAGAGATGTTTGTCCGAAAGGCGATTGAATGTTGGAAGCATGAGCTCGGCCAGGACAAGCCCTGTCAACAATGCTGATCCGCAGAGAAGGAACGCCTCGCCCCAGAACTGCGAAATAAGTTGGGGGCGAACGGCACCCAGCACCTTTCGCATGCCTACCTCTTTGGCCCGATGGGCCGAACGTCCAATCGCGAGCGTAACGAAATTAATGCAGGCGATCGTCAAAACAAGGATGCCAATTCCAGCGAGGATGAAGGAATAAGCAGGGTCGCCCTCGCGTTCCGGCGATGATTCGACATCGGCGTTGAGATGTAATTCGAGGAGGGGCTGCAGTTGGATCTGGTACGCCCCGCTTTCCTTCGCAAGATATCCTTCGTCCTGTCGGTGTTGAATGATCTCCGCAAAATATTTCTGCACAAACACCGGCAGTTTCTTTTCCAGTTCTTCCGGTCTTGCTCCGCGGGAGAGCCGGACATAAGCGGATCCGTTGGCAGACGTCCAACGGTCTTTCGCCCGTTCATACATTGAATGCTTCATGATGTTCGCAAGAAAATCGAACTTGAGGCTTGAATTGCCCGGCATTGGTTCGGTCACACCGGCAACGACGAAATCTCCCTCCCCGGCATAGGTTCGTATCCTGAGCTGTTTCCCCAGGGGGTTCTCATCGCCAAAGTACTTCAATGCCATCTCCCTGGTCAGGACAATTTCACTCGGATCCCGTAATACGGTTTCCCGGTTTCCGGCAAGAAACCTGATGGTGAACATCCGAAACACATCAGGGTCCGTAAACATGATTCGTTCGGTGAAGGATTTGTCGCCGAATGAAATTATCGCACCGCCCGTGCTGAATCGCGCGGCATGAGCGATCTCCGGATAGTCAGCTTTGAGCGCTGGTATCAACGGCATAGGCATATAGGCATCATAGCCGATTTCGCCGTTCACCGACTTGCTGGCATCGATCACGCGATAGACAGAATCCGCATTCTCGTTGAACGTGTCGAACGACACCTCGTCGATCACGAACAACAT
>DATECW010000116.1:0-9698 GCA_035286705.1 Bacteroidota bacterium | reverse complement strand
GCCAATGAGAAACTCAGCCGAAAAGTAACTCACAGACTTGTCTTTCTTCCCCATGTAGGTCTCAATCGTGCTCATCCATCTGTGCATGATCCTGTCGCGCACGGTGTAGGCCACGGCCATATACCAATCATTGCGGGTTGCCGTCCTCGGCACCCGGCCTTGAATCAGGAACATGTTATCCATAATGGCTCGTTCGATGGCAGCCGAACTCAGATCAGTCCGTACCTTCATCGAATTCGGACCCTTGTGCATTGCTGATGGCGGTCGAGGTGCAGCCTTCTTCATGGTGATCTCCACAACGGGAGTTACGTTGAGTGCTCTTGAATTGAACTACTCATTAAAACTACGTTAGCCGCGGTTGAATTGCAAGCCGTGCAGGGCCGGGCAACAGGAACAATGAGAGCAATTCCTCATTGGAAAAGAAGTCCTCAGGAGGCCGGGAATTCAGTTCTCCAATTCATAGCGTAGCGTTTTCCCCTTCTCAATGGCCGGAATTCCCTTCGTCATCCACTCGGGCGCGGGAGCGCCTTTGAGGTAATGGTCAAAGAACTGCATCATGCGGACGGCAAAATCCTTTTGGTTCTTGCGCTGGCGAAGCCCGTGCGCTTCGCCATTGTAGTTGAGCATCCAGACCGGTTTGTGAAGGCGACGGAGCGCAACGAAGAGCTCAATCCCTTGATACCAGGGAACCGCGCCGTCGGCATCATTGTGAAGCATCAAAAGCGGCGTCTCGATGTCAGGCGCGCTGAACAGGGCGGAGTTCTCGAGATAGTATGTCGGCTTCTCCCACAATGTGCCCCCGATGCGGCTTTGCGTCTTTTCATATTGGAACATCCGGCTCATCCCCGACTCCCATCGTATGCCGCCATATGCGCTCGTCATGTTCGAGACAGGAGCTCCCCCCTCTGCTGCTGCAAACATCTTCGAGTGGGCAACCAGATACGTCACCTGATACCCTCCCCAACTGTGCCCCTGGATTCCGATCTTGGAGCTGTCGATGTACCCTTGTTGAACGAGATTCAGAATTCCCGGAACGACGCAATCGTACGCACTCTTGCCGGGGTAACCGATCTGATAACGGATGTCGGGAACGAACACGACGTATCCGTTGCTGACATAAAGGGAAATGTTCACGCTTGATGAAGGAGGAGCGGGAGCAGAGTAACGGTGGAGATTATCAGAATTTCTCTCATAGAAATATGAAAGGAGTGGATATTTCCTTTTCGGATCAAAATTTTCCGGTTTATAGAGCAATCCGTCGATCGGTTTGCCATCCATCGCGAGCCATGAAACAAGCTCAACGGTGCCCCAGAGGTAATCCTTCTGCTGAGGATTGACATCGCTGATCCGCTCCAGTTTCGACATTGACATATCGGACATATACAGATCGGGGCACTCCCGGAAATTGCTTCGGGTGAGAATGAGCTTATCGGCTTTTTCGGCTTTCAGAGGAGAGGAATAATCATAGGGTTCCATCAGGAGTCTACGTGGTGCCTTGCCTTCGTTAAGCTTGCAGACGGTGAAGCCGGATGATTTATTCTTGAACGAAAACACATCGAGGAGTACTTCGGAATCCGGATTCAGGAATTTTTCATCGGGATCCAGTTTCACGTATCGGAATCGTATTTCTTCTTTTCTCCCCACCCCTTGCGTTACACTCACAGGAGAACGTTTTCCTTCTGGATCGACCCTCCAGATGTCATAGCGATCATAGATCATCACATCATTGTCCTCTTTTGTCCATCCCATCAGTCCATGTGGCCGGGGAGCATCGGGAACATCGCTGAGCTCATTATAAAGAGGGAAAGAAATGGATCTGGTGATGTTGACGCTTTTCCCGGTCTTCAGGGAATATGCATTCCAGTTCGAATCCTCCTCAGCATACCACACCACGTACTCTGCATTTGGTGAGAGTGACGGATTTCCTCTTGTTTTGGAGATCACTTTTTTTGCCGCGCCCGACGTCACATCGATCACATAGACGTCCTGGTAAAAGCCATCCCAGGAGACAAGTTGTCTGTACGGCACATCGGATGTTCCGAATGCAACATCGGCGTTCCCGTCCATGCCTATCGTTACGTTCGGTATGTCAAGCGTTGCCAGCTGCATGAATTTTCTGTTCCGAAGCTGGATCACGGCTGCATATGAACGTTTCTTTTCGTTCTCAAGATTCTTGAGCTGCGTCGGCTGAAGAAGTGGATCCTGCCAATTCCAGACATCGAGCTTTGCCGTCTCTACATCGTTCAATGTTGTGTCTTCCGGCATCGGAACTGGAGCCGTTCCAAAGACAATTCTCTTCCCGTCTTTGGAGAACCTGATATTCGCATTCTCGCTGATGAGCCAGTGCTTCGGCAATCCTTTCGTTAGCGTATCGGCGAGAACCTCTACGCCCTTTTCGCCTTCGGACCAATAATAAAGAGAGAAGTACCGTTGTTTCGCCTTGGAGGTGTCCCGATCTGCAACAAATGCGGCCTGCAGTCCTTCCTCATCACAAACGACCCCTTTGTATTTCCCCTTTCCCGAAAGGAGTGTATCTACAAAAGATCGCGATGTATCTGTAAGGGCTTTGACTGTGTTCATCGTCAGGACACCCGCTTTGATCGTGCTGTCATTTCCAGTCGCGGCAACGATGAACCGTTTCCCGTTCTTTGAGAAGGCGTATTCACTGCTGAATGGGAAGACGTATTCTCTGCCATTGCGAAGGTTGCGCAGAACAACGGGCGTTCCTTTTTCATCCTTTTTTGCATCATCCTCATCGGCGTCGTTCAAACCATCCTCGGATTCCTTCTTTCCTTTCTTTGAAGTATCCGGCAGTTCTTTTTCGAACTGATATGCCACCCATCCCGAGCCTTTTTCGGGGAGTTTAAATGATTTCACACGGGGAATTTTCGTTAGTTTCCTTGTGGAGAGCTCATAAATTCCCAGAGAATCCTTCGGCAGGTCCGGTTCTTTCTTCTTGGCGATTTTCAGTTTCTTGACTTCAGCGAAGATTGGTTTGATGGAGAACACGACGAAATCTGACGATTTGGAGATTCCGGCATTCAGACCCCTGGGGATCGTATCATACGATCGTGACTCCGTATTATAGATAATCAGATTCGCGTCCCCCTCCTGCGGTTCAGCGGAATAGACAACCCACTTGCCGTCGTCCGAAATGGACTGGCCGCTCACGCGTTTCCATCCGTCGTAGACGTCATGGGTAAGGGGTTTCTTTAATGTCTGTCCGTTCATTGCCTGGATGAGGCCAACGAGGAATACAATAGAAATGATAGTGCGGGATTTCATGGGGGCTCCGAAATGTATTGGAAACAGGAGGATTCGGAAGATACTGATGAATGGATGATAATGATAATAGTGAATTCATCCAAATTCGAGAACGTTTGAGCTCGCATAATTCTTTCTTACGTCTGAGGAACGGTTTTGCCCGAATGGTTTTTCACTTGATCCTGTCCCCGAAATGCTCTATATTCATATAAAATTGTCATGACAAATTTATAGGTATATGGAAACACCAGGATTGCGATCGCTCACCCCGGAGGTTCTGCGCTTTTTGCGCGAAGAACAGAAGATGGCATTTGTAGCGGGACCTCGCCAGGTGGGAAAGACGACATTTGCGCGGCGACTGCTCGATGATGCGCACACCGGGACGCTGTATTTTAACTGGGACATCGCCGAACATCGCAAGCTTCTCGTCAAGCACCCTGGAGATTTCTGGCAGCATCGAGAAGGAATAGCGGGACACCCGAGGCCCCGCATGGTTCTCGATGAGATCCACAAATTCCCTCGTTGGAAGAAGTTCCTCAAAGGATTGTATGACGAGCATGGACGAGTTGCCGAAATTATTGTTACCGGAAGCGGAAGGTTGGACGTGTATCAGCGCGGGGGGGACTCTCTCTTTGGCCGCTATAACCTGTACCACCTGCATCCCTTTACGCTCGGTGAACTCATGGCAAGCGACCGCGACGCAACTGTTCCTCCGGCGGAGTTCTGGAGACGCCTCCGGTCGGATAACCCGAAAGCCGAGGCGGAAAAGATTCTGAAGGATCTTGAAGCCCTGACCGGTTTCCCGGAGCCTTTCTTCTCGGGCAGTGAAGCCCGTTTGCGTCGATGGCGGCAGGCTCACCGAACCATTGTTCTGAGGGAGGATTTGAGGGACCTGACGAGGATTCGCGATATCGGGATCATCGAAACTCTGGCTCTTCTTCTTCCTGAACGCGTGGGATCGCCCATATCCATCAACGCCCTGCATGAGGATCTGGAAGTGAATTTCGCCACGGTGAAGGCCTATCTTCAGACACTTTCCCGGCTGTTCTACCTTTTCACCCTAAAGCCGTATGCGGGGCGACTTACCCGGACACTACGTCTTGCAGAAAAGGTATACCTGTTCGATCCCACGGAAATTGAGGATGAAGGAGGGCGCTTTGAGAACGTTATTGCGTTGCATCTTCGCAAGCTCATCGATGGATGGGTCGAGCGGGGGTTTGGTGATTTCAAACTTCATTATGTCCGAGACCGTGAAAAACGGGAGGTCGACTTTCTGATTACCGAGTCAAACAAGCCGTACGCTCTCATCGAGGCAAAGCTCGCGGCGAGTGACATCGACCCAAATCTGCGGTATTTCGCAGAACGACTGAAACCCCGCTATACTGTCCAAGTGGTTCGTAGCCATCGATCTGTGCAGGGTCCGAAACAAATTTCAGGCATCCTCGTCATTCCCGCCCACTCGTTTTGCAGTTTGATGTAACCTTCTGCTGTTGAAAAGGGCTCTTTATCACAGCAGCGACCCCGCCCGAAGGTCGGTAAGAGCCTTTCTGACGTAAAACAGCCATCGCAATCTTCTTCTGACTTTGAAGAGAAGTCCCTCTTTTTCCCAGGCCATGTCGTAAACCGCTCCCCGGTCGGTCCAGATGAGATTCAACTTGAATTCTTTTCTCACCAACAGGCCCACCTGATACCATGATCCTTTTGTAATCAGAAAGAATTCCGGAGTCGGCTCGTACCCCGGCGACATTGTGAGCGTGATTTTGACCCTGTTTGATGCGACGTATTCAATACCGTAATCCACACAGTTAAACAGTTGCCTCCCGACCCGAAATGCCTGGTTTGCCAGCATTCTGGAGAGTCTGCCCGTAGAAAAGAGGAAGAACCCTGCAACCACAATTTCTGCAAACCGTTTTTCCTTGATCTGCTTCACACCCATCGCCTCAAAATCCGATGGGGAAAAGAATGGCCTTAGATTCTCAGCGATCGTACCGTAGACCCGCCACTCGACGCGTTCATGCTTGTTCTCCAGATAGGAGAGTGTGTAAGGAACACCACGAAGAACTTTGGAGAAATCGATGTTCTTCTCCCTGACGGCGATCAGCAATGGCAAGAGCGCCTTGCAAGCAACCTCTTTCATTGGGGTTTGGTCAGCGGGTTTCATGGTTGTCGTTTGTCTGAGCATACTCGGGGGTGCAGCCGGACAACGTGAATGAGGAGAAACGGATACCTCATCCGCGCCGTTGACAAATCGGGAAGGCTTGTTACTGAAGCCGAACAGACGTGAACAAGAGGCCGGGGGAGAATTCTTCTTGCAGAGTAGAACACCACCGACATATAATCCCCTCCCATGTTCGGCGTATGGTTGTCCCACAAAAAGGAACTGAAGAGGCAGCGGAGCAGAGGCGGGTGGGCGTGAACGGAAAACTGTGTCGCGAAACGAAACGTTCGCGCTCTCAGATTCGAGGGACCTCTCAGTTCAAATCAAGAATCCCTACTGACTTGAAGCCAACTTAGCGATGCACGATGAGAATGTCAACAATCAGACGAGAGGATTGCGAGGAAATTCTCAACGGCGAGACCCACAAAGCTGAGAATCATTCTTATCATGAGTGCAAGCGCTCTGGGGAGGAAGTAGAGAATCTGCCGGAAAGAGTCAACGAAAGGGGTGCGGCCTTTTCCTACGCCGCCCGTTTGAGCTCGGGAACCGCAAGGGACTGGATAAAATACTGCATGATTGCCCGGTAATATTCGCCGAAGCGGGGAGCCCGAATTCCCGAACCCTTCAATGCCGACTGCAGGTTCGCTGTGTCGAACATCCTGTGATAGCAGAGATACGATTCATACGCAGCGAGCATTTTCAAGATCAGGCTCCCGCCTCGTTTTGTCCGGGCGGATACACTTTTTTTGATTTTATCCACAATCGGGGAATGTGCACTTCCCTCGATGCTCAATTGTGGGAGAAGATTGTGGTTGTATCGGACTGGAAGCCATCCTCCCCACTTTTTCAATTCTCAATTCACAACTCTTATTCCTACAGATCGACCCTGACCTTGAATCCGCCGTACGCCATGCGCTTCGAATCGAAAATGGGTTTCGACTTCATCATTCTCAGAATCCGCTTGTCTTTCATCACCTTCGCATTGACCCGATTGCGGTCTTTTTTCGATCTGTACACAATCCAAGAGAAGACGACAGTTTCGCCCTTCTTCAATCTGATTGTCCGTGGAAAGGGAAACACTCCTTTGTGGACCAGATCGTCGCCGACGCATTCACGGTATTCAACGGCTCCGTATTTGCGCCACACCTTTCCTGCGCTCCTCGACATGCGCAAATACGCCCCAATATTCTTTTTCGGAACGGGCAGGAGAAATCCATCAACGTAGTTTGCCATATGTCATCCTTTCGCTTGTGTTCTTGATTGAGTGTTGAGACCAGGTTCGCCTTCTCATCACGGATTTGTGAAATTCGCCGCTACTTCTTCTTCGCCCTTGCTCTTTCCTTTTCCAGATTTTGCCTCACGCGATACTTCACAATCCTTGTTATCAACTGCAACGGGAGCGGTCTCTCGAGAGGAAATTTGACGGATCCTTTGGCCGTTCCGTACCGGGATAATTCTTTCTTGAATGCTTCACCGGCTTTTGAGCCGGGGTAAAACCCGATGTGATTCTTCCATGCCGCAAAATGCACCAGATTACCATGCAATGAAAAAGTGGGTATCTGATAACTGATTTTTTCTTCCGCCTCAGGCGCCGCTTTGCTTATTGTGCGCCGAAGATTCTGCAGGATGGCCTGAACGTTCTTCGGAAAGGTACCGATATATTCATCGATTGTTTGGAAATTGCTTCTCATTGCCGGCATGTCTTCTCTTTTTTGTTCTTCTCTGTGTTGCAGCTGTTACGGCTGCCCGTAGCGTGTTTCCTCATTCAATCCATCATCGAGAGGCCGCACTTCGATGCTTCCGAACCGCGCCGAGGGCCATTTTGATGCGACCCGAATTGCCTCGTTCAGATCTCTCACATTGATCAAGAAGAATCCGCCCAGCGATTCCTTTGTTTCCGCAAAAGGCCCGTCGGTGATGGAAACTTTGCCGCTGCGGACCCGTACGGTTGCCGCCGTCCGAACGCTCTTGAGCGGCTCCGCAGAAATCAGGGTGCCGTCTTTTTGAAGTTGTTCAACATACGAAAGGGTCTCCTCTCTGAGAACCTTCCACTCGCTTTTGGACAAACCGTTTAGGATGCCTTCTTGTTCGTACGCCAGACACAGATACTTCATGATTTCCCCTTTTGTTGGTATTGCGCTCTCGAGAACGGCGATGCCGCCGGACTATTTTTGATCGTACGCTTTCTTCAAGTCCGCGATGACAATCTTCTTCATCTTCAACATCGCTTCCATGACTCTCTTCGCCCGCTCGGGTTTCTTCTTGTCGAACAGCTTGTTGGCAGATGAAGCAGGGAACACCTGCCAGGAGAGACCGTACTTGTCCTTGAGCCAGCCACACATGCTCTCCTGTCCGCCGTCCTGCGTGAGCTTCTCCCAAAAATAGTCGATCTCTTTCTGTGTCTTACAGTCGATAACAAACGATACCGACTCATTGAATTTGAATTGGGGACCGCCATTCAGAGCCGTGAACACTTGTCCGTCGAGCTTGAACGCAACCGTCATTGCCGTTCCTTCCGGGCCGGGTCCAGCGTCTCCGTATCGCGTGACGCTCAGAACCTTTGAGTTTTTCTTGCCGCCTTTCGAGAAGACGGAGACATAGAGACTTGCCGCCTGTTCTGCTTGACCATCAAACCACAAGAATGGAGTGATTGCTGACATAAAGCCTCCGTTAGGCAACTGCTGGATTTTGTACGTTGTTTGTTTTCAATTTACCGCCCAGCCACGTGCAGGGGAGTGCAGTAACAACAAGCGCAATCGGATACCAATGATGAGACGTCATGTTCCATGTTGCAATCGCGCCGACAGTGCCAGCCACAATCCCCACAATTCCCAGTGTGATGGCATGACGCATAGGTCGATTCGGTGCCAACCTCGCGGTGAAATAACCGCCCGCCACCGTGGCGATGCAGCGATAAACGGTCGCGAGCAACAGCATCCACGCCGTATACGAGCCCGGCTCATTTTGGGGAGGAAAAACGCCCAGACTTTCCAGAATCGCGTCAACCCCGATTGACAAAACAACAACCGTGACAAATCCCGCAAAAACGGCTCCGATACTCTTGAGCGTCGTCATATTGATCTCCTATCGTTGTTTCTCAAGTGATGCTCCGTTGGATCCCGGGTATTGTTTTTGAAAGAGCGCGTTGATTTGCTCATCGGAAGGACGGATCTCCCACGTCCCGCCCATTCGCGTCGAGGGGTGATTCGACATCAACTGGATGGCATGGTTCAGGTCCCCGGCCTCGAGAATCATGATTCCTCCGAGCTGTTCTTTCGTCTCGGCAAACGGGCCGTCAGTGATTACTGGCTTGCCGTTGCTGTGTCGGATCGTCGTCGCGGTCTTGACGCCCTGCAATGCCTCTCCGCCGACAAAGTGGCCGCCCTTCCTGAGTTCGGCATCGTAGGCAAAGCACTTGTCGACAAACGACTTCTGTTCTCTCTCGGACATCGCGTCCCACATCTTTTCCTCAAAGTAGCCAAGGCAAATGTATTTCATGGTTTGTCCTTTGTTAATGGATATTCGAAATGCCGGAATCCAAAGGATAGCGGCTACCCCTCTGTGAATCCATCACCGATTCTTATGCTTCTCTACCTGTGCCTTGACGGTTGGATTGTCCGCCGCCTTCCGCACATCCTCCGGAAACTCCTCCCATTCGAACACCTGACGGATCTCGACGACATCGCCATCCTGGGCGGGGACACGCCGGGCCCATTCAACGGCCTCCTGCCTCGACTTCACCTGAATCATCCAATACCCGCCCAGAACCTCTTTTGACTCGGCAAACGGGCCGTCGGTAACGGTGGGCTTCCCTTTGGAGTACGAGACCCTGGCCGCCGTTGCGGGTGAATGGAGCCCGTCAAGAGCAATGAGGGCACCGGCTTTTGCCAGTTCCTCATTGTATTTCATCATTTTTTCAACATCCTCGGCACCTGGCGTAAAATCCGCTCCCGCTTCTCGGCCTTCTTTGCCCTGATAAACCCGGGGGATCATCAACATCATGAATCGCATGGCTGTAGCTCCTTTTATGAATGCTCATGTAATGGCGGTTTCAATATGTAGTCGATTGATGGAAGAAGAAATCGACATACCCTGGTCCCATATTTCGGGTTTTTTTTGATGGCTCCTCGGCCTATTCTCTGTGTTTCTTGTGCCCCCTCTGCTTGCCCCGTGTTTCTTACGGGGTGGAACTCCGTGTAGTATTCTTTCCTCAGCATATTTCACAGAGAGACACAGAGTAAGAAAAGAGAGTTCCACAGAGAAAAACATTCCTCTG
>DATECW010000115.1:0-6961 GCA_035286705.1 Bacteroidota bacterium | reverse complement strand
GCGGATAATTTCTGACGCATTTTGACCAGAAACTTCCCGAACGACTTTCTCCAATCGTTCTTCAGTGAAGTCTTCTCCTTTGTCATTCATCGCCTCGCTCACACCGTCTGTGTACATGAAAAGCATGTCTCCGCGCGAAAGTGTCACGACACTCTCTTCATAGGGTGTGACCGTTTTCATGACTCCGAGAATCAGGCCTCCCGATGTAAGCCGTTCCACAGCGCCATTTGCCCTGACAAGGAACGGCGGGTTATGACCGGCGTTCACATATCGCAGTTGTTTCGTCACGCAATCAATCACGCCCCAGAAGAATGTGATGAACTTATCCCCCGTCGTGTTCATAAACGTCAGGTCGTTGATGCGTGCAGTTGCTTCGGGAAGGCTGTAGTCCATGGGTGCCAGCGCCCGGAGAGCGGCCTGGACATTGGCCATCAGCAAGGCCGCCGGAGCGCCTTTGCCTGAGACGTCTCCAATTGCCACGACGTATTCGTTCTCCGATCGTTTTACAAAATCATAATAGTCCCCACCCACCTGCTTTGACGATACGTTGATCGCTCCGATGTCGAAACCGTCGATTTCCGGAAGCTGTTGTGGAAGCAAGCCTTGTTGGATCTCTCGTGCTATTTTCAGCTCATCTTCAAGCCGTTGTTTCTCGAGGGTTTCGCGGAAGAGTCGGGCATTTTCGACTGAAATGATAGCCAGATTCCCCAAGGAGTACACGAATTCGAGATCAGCTTTCCCATAGGGGCCGCCATGGAGTCGTTCGCCCAGAAGGATGAGGCCTTTGGTTGCGTTCTGCACCTGCATCGGGACAACGGCACGAACTCCCACACCCTCCAATTGTGCGGCTCCCACGGCATATTTTTCATTCTTCCTCATTTCCTGAGTCAGCATCGGATTCTGGAGTTCCGACATCAGCCGGATGGACTTATGGACTTCAGGGAGTTCCTCGATTCGCGACATCATGATCTTCATGACGCCGTCCTCCAGGAGGCAAATTGCGTAGCGGTTGACACCGATTTGCCCGAGGAGAGAGAATGTAAGGAGTCGCAGGACCTTTTGTGCATCGAGCACAAGGTTGAATTCCTTGCTGAGTTCGAAGAGAGTATTGAGTTCCTGGACTTTTCGGTCAAGGCTCCGGTTGGCGTTCTTCAACTGCTCGAGCATCACTGCTTTTTCTATTGCCGAGGCGGAAAGATTGATCAGGGATTTGATCAGTTCCTGATCTGAAGCAGCATATTTCTTCCGCCCAATCTTCTCCCCGAGGGCCAACATTCCCACCACCTGACCCTGCGCAATGATGGGAGCCGAGAGCACAAGAGCACGATCGTTCAGCATCCCGTGATATTCATCCCTGGGTTGCTTCTTTTTGAGGATCCTCAGGGCGCGCTGTGGTTTTCCAATTGTGATTGATGTTCCGAGGAGATTTGCCGGAATTCCCTTGGCAGCGACAACCTCGTACTGCTCTTCTTCCCTTTTCAGCATCACCAGACCTTTCGACACAAGCATCTTTCCCATCACTGTCAGGAGAACAGTACTGAGAATGAAATTCAGGTCGATGGATGAGTTGATGACGTTGCTGAATTCAAAAAGTGGAACGAGGTCCGAAGCGGGATTACGCTGTCGTATAGGTCGTGAAGGTGTCATTACGACGGAAGGGGCGCATTAGCGGCGTGCGCTTGATCGAACAGGTTGGAGGAACTTGGTCAGGCGTACTTCATTCTTCTTCCCGGAAATGGTATGGTATTCAACCTTGTCCATGAGTGTCCGCATCAAGTATACGCCCAGTCCCCCCCGCCGATAGTGGGAAAGGTGTTCCTTGAGATTCAGCGGCTTGATTGCTTCGGGATCGAATTTCCTTCCTTCATCCACAATGCTGATTTCAAACTTGTTGGGTTGACGGAGAATGACAACCTGAATTGTTTTGTCGGGCTGATTTTTATAAGAGTGTTTGATGATATTCGTGCACGCCTCATCCACGGCCAGGGCAATTTTCGATGTTTCTTCCTCGGAGAAGCCGAAATCACGCGCCGCCGCGGACACAAATTCCCTCACTTCGAGAAGATTGTCCGTGCTGCTCAGGATTATCTTTTTCAAGGTTTTCGCCATGCGACGTCAGCTGAAGAGCCGCAGTTCAGGATTATACCTTTTTGGATTGTTTGAACTTATTCACCGCTTCCTGCTCATCCTTGTAAATTTCGTACAGGATGGGGAAACCCAGAAGGTCGAAAACATTGTAGACCTTCGGGGACATATTTGTCAACTTGATATCTCCTTTGTTCTTGCGCACGTCTTCGATGTACGCCATGAACACCCCTAATCCTGCGCTGCTGATGTAGGTGAGATCTCTGCAGTTGACCACTATGTTGAATTTCCTGTCGCCAAGAAGCTCCTGGAATGTAGTCTCCAAGTCGGGTGCGGTGTGAGCGTCCAAATAGCCCTTGAGCTCAATTACACTGAACCCGTCTCCGTCGCGGTGGTGGACTTTGAATTCACTCATGGTGGTTCTCCTTGTAAATCTGATTCAACTATCCTTCGGACTTATGTACCAAGCCACTTCATGACGACGAGGGTCAGGTCATCGCCAAATGCGGCCTTTCCGCAATATGCTTTTATTTCAGTTAGAATTCGATCCTGAATTTCGCGCGCAGACTGATTTTGAATCTCCGCGGCAAGCATGACCAAACGTTCATAACCGAACTCCTCCCCTGCTTCATTGCGTGATTCGGTAATCCCATCTGTATAGAACAAACACAGATCACCCTTTTTCAGCAGGATGGTTTTTTCTTCTGTTGCATTGCTGAAGATTTCACCGTTGGTCAATCCGAGCCCGAGGCCGCTTGGACGGATCATATCTTTTTCGTTTCCGGAAATATGGATCATGGGGCAATGGCCGGCACGGGCAAGTTCAAGGGTTGCGCGTTTCACATCGAGGATTACGTACAGAAGGCTGATAAATGCCTTCTTCTCCAAATTGCCAATCAATGTGTGATTCGCGCGGACTAACAGTTCCCGCGGGGAATCACACAGTTTACTCAGCGACTGAAAAATGCCCTTCACTTCCGCCATGTAGAATGCAGCCGAGACGCCCTTTCCAGAGACATCGCCGACAACTACTCCCACGCGGCCGTTTTCCAGCTCTACAAAATCAAAATAATCACCGCCAACCTCCATGGCCGGTTCGGACATTGCAGCGATCTCAAAACTTTTGCTCGTCGGAAATTTTTGGGGGAGCAATCGTCTTTGCATATCCCGGGCGACCATCATCTCCTGCCGATACCGTTCACGTTCGAGCGACTGCGCAATCAGCCGTGAGTTTTCAATGGCAATCGTCACATGGTCGGCAAATGTCGTGACCACATCGATATCATCCTGATCGAAACCGTACTCAACATCCTTTGTCGCGTGAAGTATCCCTATGATCTGTTCATGCGAGATAAGGGGTACGCTCAGGAGAGATCCGAACCTTATTCCATATTGTTTCATATGTCTTGTTCTGCGGTCCGTTGCGACTTCATCGACGAGGAGCACTTTTTTCGATTCTATCACAAGTTTTCTAAGACTGTATTCACCGTGCGCAGTGATAACCGCGATTTGATCTTCGGAAATGTTGTTCATTCCCACCGCCTCGTACTCCCTGTATCCTTTGTCTTTTACGTCGCGGATCATTTCCAGCCAGGCACTTTGTGCTCCACAGACTTCCCTCGTCATGTGCGTGACGGTGTTCACAAGATCTTTGAAATCAAACACCTGAGTGACAAGCCGGCTCAGGTTATGAAGCGAACTCAGTTCCGATTGTTTGCGCTCGTAGACTTCGGCGGTTGGAAGGTGAAACAGCGTGCTGATAAATGCCATTCCGAAATAGACAGCGCCGCAAATGCTGTTGAGAAGTACGAACCGCTCGGCCGGGGAACTGAAGAACACGATCGACTTGTTCAGGAATGTTCGATTTGTGAGAAGGAGACTCAAGACGATGAAGGCGATGAAGACAATGGCACTGTAGATGATGCTGTAAATCTTCTCCCGGCGGGAAAGAAACACAATCCAACTTTGCCGGAAAGAAATAACGACGATCATAACAATCGCGGCCACAAAAAAGGTGGTACTGACAAGGCTGAGCTCATCGGCCCAGAACGGAAGCACGAGGATCGAGCACCCGATGAGTGCTGCCAGATAGATGATGAAATTCCTTTTTGTACCCTTCTTCCGCTTATGGAACACAAGACTGCGGACAGTCATGAGCGTGACAATGGAGGCAATACTCACTCCCACGCTCGCAAGTGCTCCAAAGAACACGGTCAGGGAATTGAGCGGCACTGAAGTCGGCCCCCCTTCCGAAAAACCGAGCCCGGGGAGAACCTGGACCAACCCAACCAGAACAGTCGTTCCTGCGACCACGACAAGAAGCCTGCCGATATCTTTGGTGGCGGCCTTGCCTCGATCCCTGCTCCCTGAGGAGACAAAGAAGTAGATCAACACGAGAGCGCCGATCACTGCCAGTTCACGGAGATAGAGAATTCCGCCGACGTCGAATTCGACGGTGATACGTACAACGTCGATCATGAAGACGATGATCAGCAAGAGAACGGGAACGCCGATATACAGGAGACGTTTCAAACGGAACATTTCAGAGTTTCATCGCTTTCCATGACCCCGATTGGAATTTCACCCATGCGAATGTCGTGTACAGAGTAATATAGATCGGAAGTGCCATCCAGGATCCGATGATACCATTTCCAAACGTGACTCCCAGGAGATACGAAACCGGAAGGAAGATGATCCAGTGTGTCACGATCTCCAGGTACATCACATACAAGGTGTCGCCTGCCGCCTGGAGTGCATTCGCCAGGATGATGCCGGAACCGTAGGCAACCTGGGCGACGCCGGCAATCCGTAACAATGGCCGCGCAATGCCGATGACCTCGTCGTTATTCGTGATGACCTGCAGGACGAGATCGGGAAAAGCGACAAAGAGGATGCCGACTCCGAGCGTGAAGATCGTTCCAAGCTTAGCAGTCTCGACGCCAAATCGCTGCGCCTCTCCCGGGTCATTGTTGCCCAGTGCATTCCCCACCAATGTTTGTGTGGCGATGCCGAATCCAAAACAAGGCATGAACGAGATATAGAGTGATGTAATCACCACCTGTGTTGCCGCCTGATCGATCGTGCCGATCACACCGGTAATAGCGACGAAAACCAGAAAGCCGAGGAGAATCAAGATGTTCTGAAACGATACCGGAAGCGAAATGCGGACAATCGGACCAATGTATTTCTTTCCGATAGCCAGAATATCATAATACTTATACTTTCTTCGATAATGCGGGGAAAAAGTTACAAAGACAAAGAAAAGAAACCCAGCGAGCATTCCAATGGAGGACGCCAATCCTGCCCCGGCGACTCCCATTTGGGGGAATCCCAGCTTTCCGAAAATCAGAAGATAGTTGAAGATAATGTTCAGGACATAGCTGAGAATCGCCGAAAACATGAACAACTGGGTGTTGCCGATTCCGTAGAAGAATCCTCTATATGAGACCGCCATGAGGAAAAAGGGAATGCCGATTGAGCGGTATTTGATGTATTCCGACGCCATGAACGAAACCTGATCATCGCTCGAAAAAACGTCAATGGCATCAAAAGCGTAGAGATACCCGAGGACACCGAACAGCGTTCCGACGACGAAACTGAGGAGGAGCGAATTGTTAAGAACGATTCCGGCTTCGCCGAATTTACTCTGGCCATAACGCCGGGCGACGAGAATATGGGTGCCATTGCCCAGACTGGAGAAGAAACTCGTGAGCGTCCACGTTGCAAGAACTCCAAGTCCCATGGCCGCCAGCGCAATCTTAGAATCCCCCAGCCTCCCCACCATCGCCGTATCAATGATCGAAACCACCATTTGCGAGGACATGCCCGCGATGGCGGGAGTGGCTATCTTGAGGATGCGCCTTGCGTACTGCTTTTGGGGGAGCAACGACATTCGCGGGATTGTCGGAGGTTTGAGGTTAGACGGCGCGATGAGTTCCGTATGCCGCGGGAGAGGTCACGAGCGCACCTGCGCAGACAGACGATCTGCCTCGCGCGCGTAGGTTGATTGTGGAAAGTCCTTTTTCAGCCTCTCAAGGAGATCGGAGGCCTTTTCTTTTTCGCCCGCCTGAACGTAGTTCCCTGCGGCGCGATAGAGGTATTCCGCCGTGTGCAAATTCTGTGTATCAGTTGAAGCCGCTTTCTCATAAAATCGGGCGCTTTCCGCAACATTGCCTTTTTCTGCTTCGCACGCCGCTATGCCGGCGTACACCGACGCCATCAGGCTTTTCTCTCCGATATCTGTGTCCCGATACAGCTCCAAAGCCCTGTCATATTGTGCAAGAGAGAAATAACAGTTCCCCAGGTAGAGTCTGGCAATCTCGCCCGAAGCCGTGCTCCCGTAGTCGTTCACAATCTGCTCGAGTCCTCTGACATTCTCCTGGGGGGACCCGTTGATGGCAGTTTGATATTGTCCCTGGTCGTAGAAGCGCATCACTTTCCCAAGGTCCGTGGTGGCGTTGAGACTGCTCGATGCCCTGTCGTTGAAGTAGATCCATGTGGCAGCCACAACCACAACCAGAATCGTCGCCAGCGTGCCAAGCCGCTTCCTATTTTGCTCAAACCACGATTGAGCTTCGAAGTACGTCGTAACGAGCTTGTCTTCCTTGATTTCTCTCTTTGATATTTTCTTTTTTGGCTTGAGCATTGCAATTGTTCCTTTTAGACGGTTTGTGGTACGCCCGGCGCGATTCGAACGCGCGACCTACAGCTCCGGAGGCTGTCGCTCTATCCAGCTGAGCTACGGGCGCAGTAATTTCTTTTTCTTGAAAACCCTGTAACCAGATCCCGGCTAGAAACGTCGGGATCCACCCCGAAGGAGTCCTACGGACCTTCGGGAAAAATGTCATCAGCTCACAAAAAGCGTTCGCTGAACCCC
>DATECW010000114.1:0-2345 GCA_035286705.1 Bacteroidota bacterium | reverse complement strand
CGGAAGGGGGACATGAGACCGGGCGAAGAGGAAGGAATCCATCTGGAGATTACGAATGATGACTTCCTCGTGCCGATACTCAACCGGTACCCGCAGTTCATCCCGATTTCTCAGCAGCTTATCCCTTCAATTCTTTCATAAGCTCTTGACAATGAAGAGGGAAATCCTTACATACTCGTGAGGTGTTTTTGATTTTCCTCCCATGGTGGCCTATGTCATTTCGTTCGAATCAAGAAATCCTCAGAGATAGCCTTCGTCTTCAGTATTTGACCCCCAGGGGAAGTTCCGCGTTTAACTTTCTTCATCATGACTTAGTCTCTTATCCAAACATGCACACGGGGGGAAATTGCATGATGAGATTCCATTAATCCACGCTCCATCTTCTCACAACCTTTCACATCTCTTGAAGGAGGAGATATGAAGAAAACCTTATTTCGCTCAGCAGCGAGTGTTGTTCTGTTGTCTCTCTGCCTGTTCGCGGGATTTGAGGCGTTCGCCCAGGAATTTTCCGGAGAGGTTCGCGGAACGGTCAAGGACCAGAGTTCCGGCGAAGTTCTCGTTGGTGCGAACATCCTCGTGATCGGTACGAGCCTGGGTACAACCACGAACTACGAAGGCGCGTATCGCATCAAGCTTCCGCCCGGCCAATATTCGGTCGTTGCGCGATATGTTGGATATATTAGTGAACAACAGAGCGTCACGGTCACTGCTGATCAGACCACCGAAGCTTCATTCAACCTGAAGCAGGACGTTCTCAAGCTCGATGTTGTGGTCGTCACAGGAATCTCAGGTGAGATTCCCCGCTCGCAGTTGGGAAACTCCATTTCGAAAATCGCAGGGGATGAGATCGCCAAAATCCCGGTGACTAATCCCCTTGACGCACTTGCCGGGCGCGCTCCTGGAGTGCAGGTGACAAAAGCGACCGGTACTCCCGGAACTGGGACGTACATCCTGCTTCGGGGGCGGACGACCATTACCGGAAGCTCTCAGCCGTTGTATGTGATAGACGGCGTCCCGATCGACAATTCGTTTGTTTATAACGCGTCGGGGACCATTCAGAATGCCAACAGGGCGACCGACATCGATCCCAACGATGTTGAGTCTGTGGAAATCCTGAAAGGGGCGTCTGCCGCTGCGATTTACGGCTCGCGAGCGGCAAGCGGCGTTGTCCTTATCACCACCAAGTCGGGAAAGCAGGCAAGCCCGGGTAAGTTCGCACGCATCAGTTATTCGAGCTCTTACTCATGGGATGACGTCTATGGCAGCGTGCCGCTTCAGTCCAAGTACGGGCAGCGAACTCCCTATGTTCCTTATCTTCCCGGGTCAACAGACTCCTGGGGAGCACTTCTGCCGGCCGGGACGCAGACGTATGATCACTCGACGGACATTTTCAAGACAGGCCACCTCGCAGAAAATAGCATTCAGTTTTCCGGAGGCTCTCCCGTGTTCCGGTATCTTGCTTCCGCCGCGTTTACCAATCATCTGGGCGTGGCGCGAAAATCAGAATACAACCGAAGAAATCTCCGCCTTAACCTGAACTATTCAGCGTTTGAGAATGTGGGTATTCAAAGCAACTCGAACTATATCAGCTCGCTGAACAATCTGCCTCAAGACGGCAGCAACACTTCCGGGATTCTCCTTGGTGCCCTTCGGTCACCCCCGGAATTCAACAATCTCGTCTACCTCGAGGCCGATGGTGTCACCCAGCGAAGATTTGCGGCATACGACAATCCAATCTGGACAATGGAGAAGAACACGTATGATGCTGAACTCTCACGGTTCATCCACAATACGAGGATCGACTACGACGTCCTGACAGGATTAAGGCTCACGGGGAGCGTTAGTTGGGACCGATATGGTCTTTTCAATTTCCAGCGGTTGTTCAACGATGCCGCTTCAACAACGGCAAGAGCCGGTTCGATTGCCCAGAACCGGTACACGACAAACATCGTAAACACGGACCTGTCCGCAATTTGGAAACACCAGATCACCCCGGATATCCTGTTCTCGGCGATTCTTGGCCAGCAGCTTCTCTTCGATACGCGCAACTATACGGGCGGTTCATCCTCCAACACCCTCCCGTTCTACGATCAAATCGGATCGGGAATCACAAAAGATGCTGCATCGAGCCGTTCGGAAAGCCGGATCTACTCGTATTATCTGCAGACAACGGGGAATGCATATGAGCGCTATACTCTTACGCTTTCGTTGCGCCGCGATGCGGGTTCTTCGTTCGGTTCAGCCGACAGGGTTTACTACTACCCGAAGGCGAGTTTTGCCTACCGGCTGTCGGAAGAACCTTTCATCAAGGAGCTCGTGACCGATGCAGGTCTTACCGACATCAT
>DATECW010000113.1:0-16482 GCA_035286705.1 Bacteroidota bacterium | reverse complement strand
ATGGAATCAAGCTCAAGAAGAAACCCAAGCCCGCCATGAAGGAATTCACGGTTCCGTCGTTTCTCACGGAGTCGTTGAAAAAGAACAAGAAGGCGTTGGAGATATTCAACAAATTCAGTCCGAGCGCAAAAAGGGAATATGTGGATTGGGTGACCGAGGCAAAAACAGAAGACACACGGATGAGAAGACTGAAGACAGCTGTTGAGTGGATGTCAAAAGGCAAACAGCGGAACTGGAAGTACAGGAAGAAGTGATCGAGACAGAACACGCCGCCGGATCACACCATCGGTTGGAAACCGACGGCTTCAAAACTCGCAGACAAATCACAATCCCGCTTTGCGGGATTGGGCAACCGATGTGCGCTTCTTAGGCGTCCGTTTCCAACGGACGCGGTAAACACAATCAAAAGAATGCTTGGGGGAACTATGGGGGAAAGAAGAAGATCCTACGTTCAACTCTTTTATCATTTCATATGGAGCACGAAAAACAGGGAGCCGGTCATTAATGAAGAAATAAAGGCTCTTCTTCGCGAATCTTTTGGGTTGAAGGCGGAAGAATTGAAGCTGAGGATTCTTGAATGCGATGGTATCGAGGATCACATGCACATCCTTCTTTCTTCCCCCGCAACTCTGGCTCCATCGGACATTGCAAAACACCTCAAAGGGGCATCTTCGCATCACGTTAATGAGAACATAAGCCAAATGAACTTCCATTGGCAGGATGGGTATGGAGTGGTCTCTGTTAGTCCAAAAGATATCTTGGCTGTGCGAGGATATATCAGGAATCAAAAAGAACACCACGGAAAAGGTACCCTCAACGAAAGGCTCGAACGCGATTCTGCGAATTGACGCGCAGACGATGCCATCGGTTGGGAAGCGACGGCTTTAAAACTCGCAGACAAATCACAATCCCGCTTTGCGGGATTGGGCGAATGATGTGCGCTTCTTAGGCGTCCGTTTCTGGCGCAGCCATCCCTACGGGACAACGGATGCCGCAGGTGAGGCCATCGCGGATCACGCCATCGGTTTGAAACCGACGGCTTCAAAACTCGCAGACAAATCACAATCCCGCTTTGCGGGATTGGGCAACCGATGTGCGCTTCTTAGGCGTCCGTTTCTGGCGTATCCATCCCTTCGGGACAACGGATGCCGTTAGACGCATTCGTTCCCATTGCATCCCGTCCCTCTTTTTGCTTAATTTCATATGTTGAGTTTCAACGCGGGTAGCCATTGGCTACCTTTTTCGTTCAAGTCTTTCCCACCCGAATAAGAAACCGTGAAGGAATTGTCTAAAACATACAATCCCAAAGAGGTCGAAGACCGCTGGTACGCCGAGTGGGAGTCGAAGAAGCTCTTTCATGCGAGGATCAACGACAAGAAAACGCCCTATACCATCGTTATCCCCCCTCCCAACATCACCGGCATTCTCACAATGGGACATGTGCTCAATAACACTCTCCAGGATGTCTTCATCCGGTGGAAAAGGATGCAGGGATACGAGGCATGCTGGATCCCGGGAACAGACCATGCCGGCATCGGAACACAAAATGTTGTTGAGCGCGCTCTGGCAAAGGAAGGCACAGACCGGCACAAGATCGGACGCGAACGATTTGTCGAGCGCGTGTGGCAATGGAAAGAGCTGTATGGCGGAACGATTATTACGCAACTGCGGAAACTCGGCGTTTCCTGCGATTGGGACCGCGAGCGGTTCACGATGGACGAGGGCCTTTCAAATGCCGTGAAAGAAGTGTTCGTCCGATTGTTCGACAAAGGCCTGATCTACCGCGGAAAATACATCGTTAACTGGTGTCCGTTTCACAGAACTGCCATTAGTGACGACGAAGTGGAGCATGCGGAGGTGAACGGAAAGCTGTGGCATATCCGATATCAGATTGACGGAACCAAGGATTTTGCCGTCGTAGCCACCACCCGACCGGAAACCATGCTCGGCGATACTGCCATCGCGGTGCATCCGCACGACGATCGATACAAGAAATTCATCGGACGATTCGCCGTTCTTCCAATCGTCGGGAGGCGTATACCGATCATCGCCGATGATTTCGTCGACTCGGCTTTTGGCACGGGGATGGTCAAAGTGACGCCTGCCCATGATCCGAACGATTACCTCATGGGTCAGAGGCACAACCTCGAACAGAAGAACATCATGGATGAAACGGGGCGGCTCAATGAATCCGTCCCAAAACAGTACGAAGGGATGGACAGGTTCGAGGCAAGAAAGAAGATCGTCAAGGACCTAGAAGAGCAGGGTTTTCTCGTCAAGACCGAGGAACATGTTCACAACGTCGGCCGCTGCTATCGGTGCAACACGATCATTGAGCCGTATCTCTCGGACCAATGGTTTGTCAAGATGAAGCCGCTGGGAAAGCCGGCACTCAAGGTAGTGCGCGAGGGGAAAATCCGATTTCATCCCGACCGGTGGACAAAGGTGTACGACCACTGGATGACCAACATCCGCGACTGGTGCATCTCGAGACAATTGTGGTGGGGACACAGAATTCCGGTGTACTATGCGCCTGACGGGACCTATACCGCCGCACGGGACGAAAAAGAGGCGAAGGCAAAACTCGGCGTTTCCGACTCAACACCCCTGCGTCAGGATGATGATGTTCTCGACACCTGGTTCTCCTCCTGGCTCTGGCCCTTCTCGACCCTCGGATGGCCGAAGGATACTTCGGACCTTCGCTATTTCAATCCGACAGACACGCTTGTCACCGCTCCCGATATCATCTTTTTCTGGGTGGCCCGGATGATCATGGCCAACATGGAGTTCATGAAGGGAATGCCGGGCAGGGACGGCAAACCCCGCCAAAAAGACGAGGATCTGGTTCCATTCCGTGATGTCTATTTCACGAGCATCGTTCGGGACTCGCAGGGACGGAAAATGAGCAAATCGCTGGGCAATTCACCGGACCCGCTCGATGTCATCAGTGAATACGGAGCCGACGCCTTGCGCTTCACCGTTGGCTACCTTGCCCCGCTTGGACAGGATGTTCTGTTTTCCAGTGAGAAGTGCGAGTTGGGGCGCAACTTTGCAAACAAGATATGGAATGCAGGCAGATTCCTTTTTCTCAACAAGAACGAAATCTGCGGCAGCGATCCTCTCGACCTTTCCTCGCTTCCCGACGACCATCTCGATCTTGCCGACCGGTGGATTCTGTCGCGTCTCAATAACAGCATCCGCAACGTCCAGGCCTCGCTCGACGATTTCCAGGTCAACGACGCCAGCAGGCACCTCTATGACTTTATCTGGCATGATTTCTGCGATTGGTATGTCGAGCTCGTCAAGACTCGGTTCTATGGAGACGAAAGTGCCGCAGTGAAGAGAACCGTCATCCGCCGTGCCTTATGGGTTTTTGACCACGCACTTCGCCTGCTTCATCCCATCATGCCCTTCGTATCGGAAGAACTCTGGCAGCACCTGACAGAAAGAAACGAAGAATCAATTGTCCGGTCAGAGTTCCCGAAAGCGGATGCACGACGTATCGACGCAGAGACGGAGCGCTCGATGGCCTTCGTTCAGAACGTGATCAATGCAATCCGTAATATCAGGGGGGAAAACAATATTCCTCCTTCCCGGGATATTGTGGTCGACGTCGTCGCCGCGCACAAAGAACAGAAAGAAATCCTGCAATCATACGATGCGTATATCCACAAGCTCTGCAAAGTCACTTCCGTCAATCAGATTTCCAAATCACAAAAGCCGAAGCTTGCGTCAAGCGCCGTGGTGGATGGGATCGAGTTGTTTGTGCCGCTCGAGGGACTGATCGATCTTGATGTTGAGAGGAAGAGACTCGAGAAGGAAATTCAGCGTCTTGAACAGATGCTGGAAGGGATTGGGAAGAAACTCGGCAATCCCCAATTCACGGATCGGGCGCCAAAAGAGGTTGTGGAAAAAGAGCGGGAAAAGAAAGAGGCCTTCGAGGCAAATCTGGATAAACTGAAGGACAATCTGCTGCACCTTCAAGATGTCCGATAACCTGGACGCCTATCTTCTGATCTCTGACTTCTGATCTCTGACTTCTGATCTCTGACTTCTGATCTCTGACTTCTGTTTTTCCATTTTCCAATTTTTTGACTTTCCAACTTTCCCATCTCCTATTCCCCCATCACCGTCACCACCACCTCGCGGCTTCGTTCCCTCACGTCGAACTCAACATGGACAATTTGCTGCCACGTGCCCGCGAGAAGTTTGCCGTCAACAAAGGGAATCGTCAGATCAGGGCCCAGGATGGTTGCCTGCAGATGTGAATGACCATTCCCGTCGTGCCATGCCTGTTCATGTCCGTAATTGCGGCTGGGGGGAATGAGTTTGTTGAAGATCGCAGGGAGATCTTCCTGCAACCCCGGCTCCCACTCGATGGCGCCAATCCCGGCCGTGCTCCCCACAGCGAACACATGAACGATCCCTTTCTTTGCGCCTGACTTCCTTACGACGGCGCTCACCTTGTCCGAGAGGTCATGCATGTCGCCGTGGCCGGATGTAGAAAAACTAATATTCTCTTGAAAAACCATTTTGTCAATGACGAGTTACGGGTTTGAGGTTTGAGGTTTCAGGGTTCAGGGTTTAGGCTCAAGGTTCAAAGTTCAAAGTTCAAGGTTTCAATTCCTCCATTTGATCGAACATCCCATCGATGGAAATTGTTTTCCGCTTATCGGTTTTCCGGATGAAAGATTGTCGATTGCCTCCCGCAATTCGTTCCTCGTCACTTTTGATTCATCCTGCCAGTTGTCGTCAACACGCCCGTGATATACAAGATTCTTGTTCCTGTCGAACAAATAAATATCAGGCGTGCACTGGGCCTTGTATTCGCGTGCGACGTTCTGAGATTCGTCGATGAGATAGGGAAAGCTGATTCCCCACTCCTTGATTTTTTCCTTCATCACTTCGGGCGCGTCTTCGGGGTAATTCGGATGGATATTCGGATTGATCCCGACGGTATGAATTCCCAATATTTTGGCATGCAAGGCAAGAACGATCGATCGCGGCCACACGGCTTTTGCGTACGGACAGTGGTTGCATGTGAAAATGACAAGCAGGCCCTTCGGGCCAAGCAGTCGATCACTGCTGTGGAGTGTCCCGTTCGTGTCGGGAAGCTGAAAGGCCGGAAGAGTCGTACCAAGAGGAATTTCAATGGATTCGACAGCCATTTCGGACCTCCTTCGTGCAATTCTTGATACAGAAATCGAAGATGATTAGATTGGTTCGAGCTTCTTTCTGAAATGTACGAAAAGAATCCGTCTCACGCGCTAAGGGCAGCGTCTCAATTTGGCTGTAGCTCTTACGCTGAGAAACTGAGACACAACCCAAAGGAGTTGAGGATGTTCACTACTTCCACCATGCGGATACGTCCGAATTTTCCGGAAAACACACTGCTCAAGCTGCTTGGTGTGTTCTATGTGTGTGTCTGGATTGTGACCGCTGTGAATCCTGTGTATCCGGCCGATTGGATGCTGGAAAACATCCTCGTGATCCTTTTCCTCGTCGGCATTGTCTGGACCTACAAGATTTTCCCGCTCTCGGACCTCTCCTATCTCCTGATGACAGCGTTCATGACACTCCACGCCATCGGAGCCCATTATACCTACGCCGAGACTCCAATGGGATTCTGGATGCAGGACTGGTTCGGATTCTCACGAAATCATTTCGACCGCGTGGTTCATTTCAGTTTCGGGCTTCTCATGGCCTACCCCATTCGCGAAATCTTCCTGAGAGTTGCTCATACCAGGGGATTCTTTGCCTATTACCTGCCGTTCGACGTAACGCTTGCGTTTAGCGGTGCGTACGAGATCATCGAAATGCTGGTCGCCGTGCTTGTCAGCCCGGATGCAGGCGATGCATACCTTGGCACACAGGGAGACATCTGGGACGCACAAAAGGACATGGGACTTGCGGCCCTCGGGGCAGTGCTTTGCATGGTCATCACAGCCATGATTCGTTCGATTCGCAGGAAGCCTCATACGCCCGATTATTCGGCTGAGTGATGGACACCCAGAAGAAAAACATCGCCCATCTCGATCTCGATTGCTTCTACGTGTCCGTTGAACGGGTGAAGAATCCTGATCTCATCGGAAAGCCGGTGGTGGTTGGAGGCACTCCTTCAGGGCGCGGCGTCGTTGCCTCAGCGTCGTATGAGGCCCGCGCCTTCGGCGTTCGCTCCGCCATGCCGGCCGGACAGGCCCTGCGGCTCTGCCCGCATCTCATTGTCGTGCGCGGCCACTACGATCTGTACACAGAATACTCCGACCGTCTCAACGATCGGATGCATGACTTCACACCCGTCGTCGAGCGCGCATCAATCGATGAAATGTACCTCGATCTCACCGGCACAGAAAGGATGTATCATCACGACCTCCCCGGCCTCATCGCCAAGCTCCAGAGGCTCGTCGCCGATGAATTCCGGCTCCCCTGCACAATTTCCCTTGCATCCAGCAAAACAATTGCGAAAATTGCCACGGACCATGTGAAGCCGAACGGTCTTGCATTTGTTCCGCACGGGACGGAAAAAGAATTCCTGGCTCCGCTCCCGATTGGCGTCATCCCCGGTGTCGGCAAGAAAACCGAGGCAGCCCTGCACCGAAAAGGCTTCAAGCTGGTCTCCGATATGCAGAACCTCTCCGTAGGGGAGTTTACCCGGCTTCTTGGCAAACATGGCGTATGGCTTCATCGGGTCGTCAACGGTGGCGGCAGCGAGACCGTCGTACGGCACTACGTGCGAAAGAGCATTGGGAAAGAAGAAACCTTCGCACACGACACGGCCGACCGCCTGCAGCTCGAAAAGATCCTCTTTGACCTGGTCGAAAGCGTTTGCTCGCGGCTCCGTGCAAAGCATTGGAAGACACGTACTGTGACTCTGAAGTTGCGGTATTCCGACTTCAAGACCATCACCCGGGCGGAAACCATACGGGCATCAAACGACGACCCGGTTGTTTTCGATACGGTTCGTGAGTTGTTCGGACATGGCTACACCCGGAAACTTCCTCTCCGCCTGCTTGGTGTTCAACTCTCACATTTCGTCGACGAGCAGGATCCGGAGCCGGAGCTGTTCCCTTCCGACGATCGTCGGGCCCACGTTCTCGAGGCCGTCGAGCAGATACGGGGTAAGTTCGGAGAGGACAGCATCCATGTAGGGGGCGTTTCCTCCGGCCACAAACAGGACGACTGAAGCCGGAGTCCGGCGTACGGCCTCAGAAGCCGCGCCTTTTTTTCACTTCATCTTTGAGGGAATAATTATGATTCACAAATTCTTTCAGGAACGGCAATTTCGGGACAAATACGGATTTCGCTGGCGGGGTGGCGAAATTTCCCGTCTCGAGACGTTCAGTGACGCCGTTTTTGCCTTCTCTGTAACCCTTCTCATCGTTTCACTCGAAGTTCCGAAAACGTTCAGCGACCTCATGAACACCATGCGGGGATTCTTTGCATTCGCCGCGAGCTTTGCCATTCTTCTCTGGATCTGGCATGTGCACTATATGTACTTCCGCCGCTACGGATTGGAAAACGCCTTCACCAAAGTCATCAATGCATTTCTCCTGTTTGTTGTTCTGTTCTACGTCTATCCTCTGAAGTTTGTCTTTTCGAACGTCATGCATTTCCTGTCGGGCGGGGCGAATGAAGTGGCGCTCGCCGGCGGCCAGATTGTCCCTATTGTCGGCCCTGGTGACACGACCACCATGATGGTGGTTTACGGAATAGGATTCATGGCCGTCTTCTTTTCCTACACCCTTCTGTACTGGCATGCGGTGAGAAGGAAAGAGGAGCTGCGACTCAGCGAACTGGAAATCGCCGTCACAAAGAACTTCCTCGTTAATTACGTCCTTTGCATCGGGGTCGGATTGGTTTCGATCGGGATTGCACTCTTTGTGAAGGATGATGGCGGATTCTATTCAGGCATTTCCTATACTCTACTCGGTCCTGTACTGGGCATTCATGGCTATTTCTCGGGAAGAAGAGTCAGTCAGCTCAAGGAAAAGTTGAACCTGAATCAGCCGCAACGAGATCAACGCCAGCAACGCCCGCGCTTTGAGGGCACACAGCACCAGCGGCAGCAGAGGCCCCAGGGGCCTCACCAGCGGCCTCAGGGACAGCAGCAGAGGCCGCCGGGTCAGCAACAACAGCGGCGACCCCAGCAGCAACGGCCACCACGGCCGCCTCAACAACGGCCTCCGCAGAACCCGCCGGAGCAGCCACCGCCGGACCGGAATCAGCCGCGGTAGCAATGAGAATATTCTTCCACGGACCTGGGGTCATCGGTCTCCCTTGAACCGGTCATCCGCTTCATTGCATTCGCTTTTTGCATTGTTCCTCGCGGGACTGGTGACGCTGGGAATCCAGTTGTATCTCTGGCCTCACATCACCGACGACGCCTACATCAGCTTTCGCTACGCGTTCCACCTTTCTTCCGGCGAGGGCCTCGTCTTTAATCCGGGCGAACATGTCGAAGGGTTCTCCAATCCTCTTTGGACCCTCCTCCTCGGAGGACTCCTCGCTCTCACGAATATTCCCTTGCCCGATCTTGCACGCGGAATCGGATTGGCGTGTACCCTCGGAACCCTGGCTGTCGTCATTCTCATGTACGATCACCATCTCTCGTCCGTCGGCCGTGTCCCCCTTTACCTCTCTTTGATCTTTCTTCTCGCAACTCCGGGCTTCCACGTGTATGCCACGGCCGGATTAGAAGGTCCCCTCCTTTCTTTTCTTCTTGTCACGGGTGTTGTTCTCTCTTTGCCACCGACGCCTCGCAGTCTTCCTGCCGCTTTTCTCTTCGGACTCGTCGGCATCACCCGGCCGGAAGGCCCCCTCTATGCCATCCTCTGGTTTCTTGCCACCGTCCAAACAGAGAAAACACGAGGGGAATTCGTACGAAAAGAATTGCCGCGATTCTTCGTTATGCTCGCGCCGATCATTTGCTGGCAGATTTTCAGACTCATGTACTACGGCGAATGGATTCCCAACACGGCTTTGGCAAAAGTCCCGGGTGTATTCGGTGAGTTCATCGATTTTCCCGAATACATCACCCCATGGATTATCGCTCTCGGCGGTCCGTTGGCGATCCTCGTGTGGATGTTCCTCCCCCCCTCCGAACCTTTCGTACGTCGTCTGGAGCGCGTAAGCCTGGCCATTACGGGGGGAACGGTCGTCTTCGTGGTTTATGCACAGGGAGACTGGATGAACTTCGGACGCTTCATTGTCCCCACCTGGCCCCTTCTCGCAATCATCTTTCCGCTCTGGCTGCACTTGGGACTCCAACGACTGGCTGTTGGCATGGACCTGCGATTCAGGAAGGGCATTCAGACCGTGCCATTCCTTGCGATTCTCCTCTGTGCGTTCCTTGCATGGCGTCCTTCTGTTGAAGAGTATCTCGGCAACAAGAAGATGAACATGTTGATGCGCGGGACCGATCAGATTGCCGTCGGAAACTGGATCAACAGGAATGTCGCCCCGACCGCAACAATCGCCACAGGACGGTTGGGTGGAATAGGATACGGGGCAATGAGGAATCCGGTATGGGACTGGTTTGGATTGACGGATGCAGAAGAGGCGCAATTCATCAGGAAAGGAAGGCCGGGGACGATTGCGGACGATCCCGTTTTCCGGCGCAAACCCGATGTGATTGCTGCCATCGAAGCGCCGGCCGACTGGAGCTACAAGCGAACGACTCAGTTGATGAAGTTTCTTGAAGACGACTATACATTCGTTCTCGGTTTTCCTCAAGGAACGTACGGGTATGTCGATATTTGGATCCGCACGGATCGGCTTTCCGATGTTTTCCTGACGAAGGATCAGTTTGTTCTCCCAACGCCGCAGGAAATACTTCCATGAGACGATCGTGGCCTTTTCTTGTCCTGGTGTGGGCGGCAATGGCACAACCCGCAAGGATCGATACCGCAACTCCTTTCCAGCGGCTGATCCTCGAGCAGTGTGCACGCTATCCGAAGCTCGATGCCCAGGATCTTTACAAGTTCGCGTTTCAGGCCGCCATGGGAAACGAACATCTTATGACCGACACTGTGTCATTATTCAGATATCTCACCGATGAATTATCTTCGCTGGCACCGGGGGATTCTTCAGAACCTCTGATTGAATACCTCACACCGGACAGCACACTGGTGAGATACAATCTCAGGCCTTTCAAGGCTCGGAATGGTGATCCCTCTTCCCTTCTTCGGGCAATGCTCACGACTGCTTCAACGTACATTGCCTCAAGGGAGAGGCTTGAGAATTGGTTGAGGGAAATACGGGATCTTGCGATGCGGAACCAGATACATATTTCAGAGACCGGCCTCGCGGAATACTTCTCCCGCCTTGAAGCCGGGGGCTACTCCGCCATCCATCATTCGAAGAAATATGGACAATCGTATCACCCTGCTTATCGTGTTATCGCGAGAAGTCAGGTCACCGGGATTTCCCTCCATCACAAATAAGATCGCCCGGCGTTGATTTTTTTCCATTAATGTCGTAGAGTGATAATTCGCGTCAAACGCGCAGCCATCATGCCCGACACGTCATCAAAAAAACACCCTGAGCCAAAGGCCCCGGAATCGCCAAAAGGGGCCGCTTCGCAGGAGAGGTCTTTCGCCGCCGGTTTCGGAGGTACATTGATGGCCCTGGGCCGGCGACTTGGCCACTCGACGAGCGTGGCGTTCGGCAAAGTGAAGTCTTCCTCCATTATGGTGAGCGGCTCTCTGAACGTTCTGGCACGCCGACTCGGCCGCTCGACGGGCGTGGCGTTCACCAAAATGAGGTCTTCCTCTATCACCGCGGGCGGCTCATTGATCGTTTTAGCACAACGTGTTCGCCGCAAATCCCGCGAGTTCGTGTCGAATACATGGTCGATGGTGATCGACTTCTATCTCCGGCTGAAAATCCGCTGGAAACTGGTTATCATCGTCGCTGCCTCCATCGTGGTCGTCACAGTCATCATCAGTACCGTTGCCCTGAACCGTCAGGAACGGGATATGAGAGCTCTGACAGGCGTCCTCGGTACCAACCTTGTCCGCAACCTGGCCAACGTCGCGAAAGACAATCTCCTTCTTGAATCGTATGCACCGATCCAGGATTACATCAGCAATTTTTCCTACGGAAGCACGCCCGGGCTTGAGCATTTCTTTGTTGTCAACCGTGAAGGTCGTATCGTCGCTCACCTTGTTGCCGACAGTATCAACGCAAGCGTCCCGGCGGATGAATGGGACATCATCGCTGCGGCCGATTCGGCCACACTCATTGAAACGGAGACCCAGCTTCGATTTGTGCAGTCCGTCTTTGTGCTCAAAGAGGACAGGAAGTTCATTCTCGGCGGATGCTCCGCAACGTTCTCGAAGGAAATCGTTCTTGCCGCCATCGCCGAAATGAAGGAACGGATCATTTTGACAAGTTTTGTCGTCTCGCTCCTCGCCATTTCCATCGTGTATTTTATCTCCACCAAGATCGTGGCCATCATTATTGTCCTCTCCGAAGCAGCCCGAAAAGTGGGCGAGGGTGATCTGAAAGTCTCAGTGGCAACGACGATCAAGGATGAACTTGGAGTCCTTGCGCGAGAGTTCAACCTCATGGTGATCCAGATCCGCGAAAAAACCGAAATGCAGAAATTCGTATCGAGGGCGGCCGTCAAGATGTTGTCCGAAGGGAAAGAGGCAAAGCTGGGCGGCACTCGTCGTGTCATCACGGCGATGTTCACCGATATCAGGAATTTCACGACAGTTTCAGAAAATCAGTGGCCTGAAGAAGTTGTTGTCACCTTGAACCTCTATCTTGACCTTCAGACGAAAATCATCCATAATCACGGCGGCGTGGTCGACAAGTTCATCGGCGACGGCATCATGAGCATTTTTACGGGGAACGACATGGTGAAGAATGCCGCCACGGCGGCAGTGATGATTCAGCAGGAAGCGATGAAGATGAACCGGGAACGAAAGAAGGAAAAGGAAATCGTTCTGGAAATCGGTATCGGCATCGCTACAGGGGTCGCAGTCATGGGAAGCATCGGTGCGTCCGATCGAATGGACTATACTGCGATCGGAGACACCGTGAACCTGGCAGCGCGGCTGTGCTCCGCCGCCGAGGCGAACGAGATCCTTGCCACAGAAAACGTCGTGAATCGGCTCAAAGGTTTATTCCAATCACGCTCAGCGGGCAAAATTCCAATAAAGGGCAAACAGGAAAAGGTGGCAGTGTACCAGATCCCTTATCCGATGGAAACGTGATGCGGCCGTTGCGATCGATTCTGGCCCTCCTTTCACTCCCCGCAGCCGTTGCCCTGGCTCAGCAGTCCGGCGCAGCGGACTATGCCCTCGGCGGATCCTCCGTCATGTGGGCCCCTGGGCCGGCTTCCCTTTTTCTCAACCCCGCTGAACTCGCGCGCCTTCGCCAGAGTGACTTTGGCTTCAACGCGGGGAAATTCACGAAACTCTCATCCTTCTCCAGCTCGGTCTTTCTCCCCTCTGCCGGGACCTTTGGAGGCGGAGTGAGCTTGTCCGACTCCTCCAGCCAGTACAGCGTCGGCTACGCCCTCCCCATCGGCCGCTTCCACAGTCTTGGCCTCGGCCTTACCGGCTTTCGGAAAACAGAAGAATCGATCGGTTTCTCGTTCGGAACCTCTTTCCACTTTCCCGACGATGTCGAGAACTCCGGGATACATTTTGGAGGCAGCATCATCGGTCTGTCTGAAAACACCTCATCCTCTTTCTTCTCGATAAACCTGGGTGTCGCCTACTGGGCTGTCAAAGAGGAAATCCGTGTGCAGGCCGCTTATCAGCACACGGCAGTCAAAAACTACGCCCTGGTGGGTGCTGAGGCCGTTGTGCTGCCCTGGATATCGGTCCAGCTTGGGACCCGATCGTTCAAGGAAATCAGCGGTGGATTCTCATTCCGCTTCAATTACGGTTCCGTCGACATTGCAGCCGGCAAGCCGGGGATGGTCCTCTCTGTCAGAGCAGCCTTGTCCAGTCCCGCATCGGAAGTAAGAAACAATTACATCGAGCTCGGGCAGGAGGCCGCGGACGGGGAACGGTTTACCGAAGCGTTGGGCTACTACCGGAAAGCCGTCGATTATGATCCCCACTCTGCCCAAGCCACAGCGGCCGCGGACACCCTTGAGACCGCCCTGAGAGTACAGACTGACACGGTGCTCACACGTGCCGCAGCATTGATGGCAAAGAAGGACTTCGTCGAAGCCACAAAGGCCTATTCAAGGATCCTCAGGATGGATCCTGACAATGAAATCGCGAGAGAAAACCTGAACAGCGTTCAGCCGACAATGCGGAGCCACATTGATCAGCTCATTGTGTCGGGGGATAGTCTGCGAGACCGCAAGGAATTGGATCAGGCGCGCCGCAGCTATGAACAGGCCCAGGAGCTCGATCCCGAAAACGATTCCCTCTCCGCCAGGATAGCATCTCTCCAGACTATCGCACGAGAGGGAGTTCGGTCGCTCCTGAGCCGCGCAAAGAATCAGCTCGATCGGAATCAATTGGACGATGCTCAGAGGAATTATGAGCGTGTGCTTGCCTCGGAGCCAAGGAACAGCCAGGCCCGGCAGGGACTGGAATCCATCAAGGCAAAAAGGAAAGACCTCGAAATTGAAAGGGGGAAAGGACTCTTCGCGCTCGAGAACTATATGGAGGCGCTGACGGTCTTTCTTGACGTGCTCAAGCAGGATGAGCGACACCGCGAGGCCAGATCGTACGTCGACCGCACCCGCCAGATTCTCCAGCCCATGGTCGAGAACTATTTCCGTTCAGGACTTCAGCACTACACCAGGGAAAACTACAAGGCAGCCCTCGAAGAATGGGACAAAGGCCTCCTGATTAGTCCCGACCATCAGGGCACCCTTGAATACAAGAAAAGGGCCGAAGAAAAGTTGAAAGCGCTCGAACGGCTCAAGTAGCGCACCGGAACGAATTCTCCCTCTTTTTCCTTATACTTCCAGCAACTCCCCGAATTACAATATTCTGCTCTCCCGTCCGTCTCTAAGGAAACGACTTGACTGAGAAAGTGGACACAACAGCAGCGCTGCAACAGCGGGATGCCACACTCGAACGTACAGTTCAGGCCGAACGACCACGGCTCTTCGACTTCATACGCCGTCGAGTAAGGACGAATGAAGACGCAGAAGATATTCTCCAGGACGTCCTCCTCCAGCTGGCGTCGAGCTACAGTATCACCGAGCCGATAGAAAGATTGACGTCGTGGCTGTTCACGGTGGCGCGGAACAAGGTCATCGATTGGTACAGAAAACGAAGGCCGGAAGCCCTGCCCAGGGATGCCGACAACCCGTCGATGCCGTTGAATCTCGACGAGATCCTCTACGATCCCGCACAGAATCCGGACCGTGTGTACGCAAGATCCCTGGTGTGGACCGAACTGGCCGATGCGCTGGATGAACTTCCGGATGAACAACGAGAAGTGTTTGTCATGCATGAGCTTGAGGGAAAGAGTTTCAAGGAGATTGCGCGGATCACCCGCGAACCGATCAACACGCTGTTGTCACGAAAACGATATGCTGTTCTTTTTCTGAGGGAGCGCCTGCAGGAACTGTACAACGAATTTGATTTACAATAATCATTTTGAAAGGACTCTTATGAGACCCTGGTGGCTGTATAAAATCGGAAAAGTACTGCTGATCGCCGTTGCGGCGGTCCTCGTTCTGGGATTCGGCGTCATGTTCCTTTGGAATGCGTTGATCCCGGACCTTTTCAACGGGCCGACGCTGACGTTCTGGCAAGCAGCCGGACTTCTCGTCCTCTCACATGTTCTTCTGAAAGGATGGAGCCATGGCTATTACGGCAGCCGACACAGTCATTGGAAACGCCGGTTTGAAGAAAAGCTGGCTGCCATGACACCCGAGGAGCGGCAAAAGTTCAAGCAGGAGTGGAAGGACCGGTGTGGATGGTATCCGGGAATGGAGAAGGACAAGGAGCAACAAGGCCAGGCGAAGGCATAGCGATACGATGACATTCTTCCTTTGGTATCTCATTGCGTCAAGCATCCTCGGCATAGGATTCGGTTATCTCGGCTGGAGATTGATTTCGGTCTCGAAGATTCCGCGCCGGTGGAAACGAATCGGATGGGGTGGCCTGATCGGACTGTTCCTCTTCCTGGTCTCTTCCATCATCCTGCAAACGAGGGCGTTTGAGGAACCGACCGGAGTCGTTGCCTGGGTCACGTATGTCGTCCTCGGACTCGGGTCATCTTTGCTCACGCTTGTTATTATCAGGGACCTCATTCTTGTTCTCGTCAAAGCATGGACAAAGAGCGTCGGGTTCATACAGAAAGCGTTTGGTGCCGCATCTGCCGAGAGTCAGCCGACGGATGACGGGCGAAGGCAGCTTCTGATGAACACGGTAAACCTCGCCATTATGGGTGTCGCCGGAACGATGACCGCATACGGGATCTACGAAGCCCGGCGCCGGCCGGCCCTGATCACAGTTGATATCCCGATCCCGAATCTGCCTCCGGATCTTGAAGGATTTAGAATCGTTCAGCTCACCGATATTCATGCAGGATTGACTATCCGCAAAGGATTCGTCGAGACAATTGCAGAAATGACGGAAGAACTGAAGGGGGACCTCATTGCATTTACGGGAGATCTGGTCGACGGAACGGTCCCTCACCTCCGCGACGACGTCTCACCCATGGCGTCGCTGAAAGCCCCACACGGGAAATTCTTCGTCACGGGGAACCATGAGTACTATTCCGGCGCGGAGGCTTGGGTGGAGGAAGCGGACCGACTCGGGTATACCGTTCTCAATAACGAGCATCGACTCATTCAAAGAGGGACCAGCCGTGTCCTGCTTGCCGGGGTGACAGACTCCACGGGCGGACAATTTCTTCCCAGTCACGCGTCGGATCCCCGGAAAGCAGTGGAGAACGCCCCAACTGCGGATGTGAAGATCCTGCTGGCACATCAGCCCAAAAGTCTGTACCAGGCCCTTCCCTTCGGATTTGATCTCCAGATTTCAGGTCACACGCACGGTGGGCAGTTCTTTCCCTGGAACCTTCTCGCCACGGTGGGACAACCGTATGTTTCAGGACTGCATCGGCACGAGAAGACGTGGGTGTATGTGAGCCGGGGAACGGGATACTGGGGGCCGCCGGTACGTCTTGCATCCCGTTCCGAAATAACTGTCTTGCGGTTGACCAAAGGCTCGCGTTACCCTAAAGGGTAACGCTGGCCGAGAAAGCATCCTCAAGGATGCTGGGCCCAGGCCGATTGATCGGCCTTTCTTCCGATAGCGTTACCATTTATGGTAATGCTCGGAATGAGAAAAAAGCATCCCTAAAGATTTTGGTTCAGGCCGATTCATCGGCCTTTCTTCCGATAGCGTTACCATTTATGGTAACGCGTGGAATGCGGAGGGCACCACGATGAAGACATCGTCACATTCCTAAAGGGTAACGCTGGCCGAGAAAGCATCCTCAAGGATGCTGGGCCCAGGCCGATTGATCGGCCTTTCTTCCGATAGC
>DATECW010000112.1:0-44024 GCA_035286705.1 Bacteroidota bacterium | reverse complement strand
AATTTTCCTAATCCGGTTTCATGGTCAACCGTTTTCACGTTCCAAAGGAATTCGACGGAACCTGTTGATGTGACAGTCAAGATTTTCACTGTCGCTGGACGTCTCGTGAACGAAATCGAGGCGTATGCGATCATCGATCGGTTTGTACAGATTCCGTGGGAATCCCGGGACCGCAACGGCGATGCCCTCGCCAACGGAGTCTATTTCTATAAGATCATGACGAACTCGGCTGATCGGAGTTCGTCGCGCGAAGCTGTCGGCAAGCTTACAATACTCCGATAATGTTGTGGCGGATGGAGAGGATAGAAGAGAAGCGGAAGAACAATCAGGTTTTGGTTATTGAATATCGTTTTGAAAAGCACTATTTTTCCCACTCATATCCGACACCGTCGGATGAAAGTTCTTACGGAGGACGTTGTCATGGTGAAGAGATTTGCAGTTGTTGTCCTGACGCTGGGCATTTTCTCGTACGAAATGAGCGCCCAGGTTACAACCTCGGCGGTACCGTTTCTTCTCATCGCGCCGAATTCGCGCGCGAGCGGAATGGGTGAAGCGGGCGCCGCTTTGGCTGACGATGTGTGGGCGCAGTTCTGGAATCCTGCTGGCTACGCGTTTCAGCACGGGTCGGAAGTTGCACTCTCCCATGCAAACTGGCTTCCCGGATTCGGACTCTCCGATTTATGGATTGCACACACCGTCTACAAGCAATACATAGAGGATCTTGATGGAACGATTTCCGGAGGATTTACGTACCTGAATCTAGGGGAGTTTATCCAGACGGGTCCAACGGGTCCCGAGGAAATCGGGAGGTTCAAAGGATATGAACTTGCCTTGACCGCAGGCTACGGCACGAAAGTCCTCGATGAACTGGGAGTCGGTGTCAACGCACGCTTTATCCACAGCAGACTGGCTCCGTTCGGAACAGATCAGGAGAAAGGGCGCGGCGTTGCGTCGGGCCTCAGCTTCGACCTCGGGCTCATGTACAGGCCGAACTCTGTTGTAATCCCTTTTACTGACATGGACCTCGGAAAAGCGCTCAGCATCGGTGTCAATCTTTCCAATGTCGGGCCCAACCTGACGTACATCGACAAAGCACAGGCGGACCCCCTGCCGATGAACTTCCGGCTTGGATTTGCCTATCATGTGATCCAAAGCGAATACAATAACCTCACCTACATCCTCGACTTCAGCAAGCTTCTTGTGCGAAGAAACAGCAAGGGAAAAGTCGACCCATTCTACAAGTCGCTCTTCTATTCATGGGTGGACAAACCCTTTCGTCAGGAGCTTCGCGACATCGTCACAGGGACAGGATTTGAGTACTGGTACGGCAGTCCGCGGTTGATTGCACTGCGAATAGGCTATTTCTATGAAGATCCACAGTACGGGAATCGAAAGTTCATGACCTACGGCGCAGGGCTGCGATACGATGTGTATGCGTTTGATTTCAGTTACATCGACGCGTTCGAAGACAAACACCCTCTCGGAGAGACACTGCGCTTTACGCTCATGATGTCATGGGAAGGATCGCCGTTCTAATCCGCTGTTCCAACGAGTCTCTTTCCCCAGGCGGAGCATCATGAAGGCTGTTTCTCTCACCTTGTGTTTCTGTTTTCTCCTTTCCACGGGATTAAGCCAACCCCGCCGTTCTTCCCTTATGAAAGAAGGCCCGTTGCGCCTTGCTTCCCTTATGGGGACGCCGCCCGCAATCGCGGCTCAGGACACCCTTCGCGTTCTCGCCCTGATGGTGCAGTTCAAGAATGACCTTGACGCGAGAACAAGCGGAGATGGGTCGTTCATGCTCTCCGGATCACAGAATCAAATCGATCCGCCCCCTCACGATTCATTGTTTGTTGCCAACAAGCTGCGATTCCTCTCGAATTACTTCAGACGGGCCTCCAATGGCTCCCTGGTCATCCAGGCCCATGTGTTCAGCCCCGTCGTGACTCTTGCGGATTCAATGGCTGCGTACTCGCCTCTGCGGGCAGGCACCGACCGGCCATTGGGGCAGCTTGTGGTTGACAGTTGGACAGCTGCGAGTGCCTCGAATCCAACATTTCCATTCTCGCTCTATGAGGCATTTGTCATTGTCCATGCTGGCGTTGGCCGCGATATCGATCTCATCAGTATTCTCGGGTATGATCCAACTCCATTCGACCTTCCCTCGCTCTTTGTGGATTTGACGTCTCTGAGGCGGCTCCTGGATGATCCGGTCTTTGCAGGGGTTCCGGTCAATGGCGGCGCCTTCCATGTCAGTCATTCTGTTATTCTCCCGGAAACCGAGACACGCGTTTTCACTTCAGGAAGTCTCACCGACACGCTGCAGCTGAGCACCAACGGGCTCTTCGCCGCTTCCCTTGGCAGCTTCCTGGGCCTGCCGGATTTGTTTGACACGAAAACCGGCCAATCGGGAATAGGGCAGTTCGGGCTGATGGATGGGGCCTCGATTTTCGCGTACAGCGGACTTTTTCCACCTGAACCATCCGCATGGGAAAAAATACGGCTCGGCTGGACCACGCCCATTGAGCTCACCGGGTCGGCTCAACCGGTGGTTGCCCCGGCCGTCGGGTTGACCACGATAGGTGAGGATTCCATTTTCAAGATTCCAATCACTGCAACGGAGTATTTTCTTCTTGAAAACCGCTCCCGGGATCCGAACAACAACGGACAAACAATCACGTTAGTACAAAACGGTGTGGATGTCACCCGGTTCTTTGGCAGCGACACGAGTGGATTCTTTTTCAACGATGTGAGCGCCATCGCCGGATCGCTTGTCGATGTTGAGGACCTCGATTGGGCTCTGTCCGGCGACATGACGCAGCAAGGAATGGAGGGGAGCGGTATGCTGATCTGGCATATCGACGAGGACGTTATCGCAAGCAACATTGCGACGAATACGGTCAATGCCGATCCGCTTCGACGGGGTGTTGATCTGGAGGAGGCCGATGGATCGCAGGATATCGGGCAGTCGTACGAGTTTCTGCAACCCGGGAGTGGAACGGAAGTGGGGTGGCCGCTGGACATGTGGTTTGCGGGGAATCAAGCACCCCCGTACCGAAACATCTTCGGCGATTCTTCCTTCCCCAATAGCAAGAGCAACAGCGGTGCACTGAGTTTTGTTGCGATCCGTGATTTCAGCAATCCGGCGCCGCGGATGACGTTGAACGTTGAGACCGGCAGCCAGGATTTTCAGCGAGTGAACGGTCTCACAAGAAACCTCCGTCCTTCGGTAAGAACGCATCCCCCGACCGTCATTCCCACCGCTATTGTCCTGACGTCTGATGACAGCATCTTCGTTCTTCAGAAAAACGGCTTGTCGAAAACGGGAGTTCCGGGCGGATTGCTTTCTCCCACCGGAGGGGGATTCCCTCTTGCCGCGTTTCAAGGAACCAAAACGTATCTCGCTGGTGCGCAGGACAGCACCTTGTTCCTCTGGGACCTCGATACGACCACCGCTGGAGTCATCTCTTCCGTAACACTCTTTACGGCTTCTCTGGGGACGGAAATTACGAGCGCTCCCGTGATTGTGGATTCCCTCGGCACAACGCTTGTCGTGGTTGGCGCGGCGAACGGTACTGTCTGGAAAGCCGGATTGGACGGGACAATCCACAGTTCGACCACCGTGAGCGCGTCACCGATCACAGGGCTTCTTGCCAATCCTGATGTGCCCGGATCGGTCTATTGTGTTGCTCAAAACTCGCTTGTCTTCGGGTCAACCACCGTTTCACTTCCACAGTCTGTTCAAGGATGGAAGATTGCAGGAGGAAGGATTCCCGGGGGCACAATGGTGGTGGCTGCGGAACAGGGAGGAAGCAGACTCCTTGCCTATGATGCTTCCCTCGTGACGAAACTCTTCGATGTTCAGATATCTGAGGGGATGATCTCAGATATCATAGTTGCAGACGTCGATGGTGACGGCAGAAACGATGCGGTCATTACGACAGGGTCTCACATTTTTGCATACAACCTCCGCGGAGTTGTCCTGGATCATTTTCCGTATCGCTTGTCAGACGGAGGCGAATTTACGGGATCTCCTCTGGTGGCTGACCTGGATGGGAATGGAACGAGAGATTTGATATGCCGGTCGACAACCGGTGCAGCGTATGCTCTTGGAACGGGAGCAAGGATGATACTCGGATTCCCGTTTCAGATCGCGTCATCCGGGCCCGGCTCTCTCAGTCTCTTCGAAACATCAACGGGGGCGACGGGCGTACTATCGGCAAACGAGTCAGGAATCATCGGCGCGTGGGAACGCAATCTTGCGCACAATCCTCAGCAGGGTGATTGGCGGGGGTTCCTTTCAGACGCAGCTCATGGGAACTTCAATATCGGGCCTGTTTCGGTACCCGGTATTCGGGTCAGCGGATTTCTTCCGAAGGAACGGATTTATAACTGGCCGAATCCGGTCTATGGATCCTCGACGAACATCCGCTTCTTTACGAGCGAGCCGGCGAGGATGACGATCAGGATTTTCGATCTTGCCGGTGCATCGATTGCCGAACTGAAAGGAGACTCCCCGGGAGGAATCGACTCCGAGATTACCTGGGACGTTTCGGGGATTCAGAGCGGGGTCTATTTTGCACATGTCGAGGCCTCGACGGGGGCACGATCGGACGCCGTGATCTTCAAGATCGCCGTTGTGAAATAATGAACCACACTGTGGCTCATATGGCCGGTGCAGGATTCCTCCTTCTCCTGGCAGCAGGATGCAACCGTCCGGCCCCCGGATTGAATGACTCGGAAACTGCAATGAACGGTTACCGAATTGAGGGGAAGCTGATTGACGAGTTTCTGAGGCCGCTTGTCGGAGTGCAGGTTCTTCTCTACTATGATCTCAGCTTCATCAGCGCAGATTCAACGTCACGGGCTTACACTCCTTCGAGTCAGGGAGAAGTTGTCACTATTGAAGTCAAGGATCGCGCGGGGCAGACTGTCCGCACTCTCTTTTCGGGGCCGGCTCCACAGGATTCCCTGGTGGTTGTTTCCTGGAACGAACGCGATGACAACGGTGATATTGTCAGAAGCGGTCTCTACACGGTGACGTACACGGTGGCGGGCGTCGTCAGGAAATCCTACAGGCTCATTATTGACGGCAATCAGAACTCCGTCACGGACACCGAAGGCCGGTTCGTGATCCCCGAATCAGACCTTCCGGTGGACGAGATCGCTCCGTATTATGATTCCAGTGACGCGTTTGTCGGGGAGTTTCAGATCAGGAACGAAGTGTTCCTGCGGTTTGTCGCTCCCTCCTTCGCTCGCACGTTCCGTGTGGCCCTGGTCAAGAATAAAATTACAAATTTTGTCGTCGTGCTGAATTGAGACCTTCCCATAGCAGTTTTCATATCGTCCTTCTTTTTCTCATCCCCACATTTCTCTGGGCACAGACCGAAGATCCGCCCCACACCGAACTTGAATGGTACACTATTGAAACGGAACATTTCTTCGTTCACTACCATGAGGGCGCCGGCAGAACCGGGAGCACAATCGCGCGCATTGCCGAGGCGATTTACGGCCCCATCACTGAGATGTACCGCCATCAACCCGATCAAAAGGTGCATTTTGTTGTGCGAGATCACGACGATTATTCAAATGGGGCTGCGTACTTCTACGATAACAAGGTCGAGATATGGGCGCCGGCAATGGACTATGAATTGCGCGGGATCCATCCCTGGTTGTGGAACGTTGTAACGCACGAATTTACTCATCTGATTCAGATCCAAACCTCCATGAAGCTCGGCAGGAAAGTACCTGCCGTTTATTTTCAGTGGTTCGGCTATGAAGCGGAGCGCAGGCCCGATGTCCTGTACGGATTTCCAAACGTTCTCGTATCATACCCCCTGTCGGCCTTTGTTGTCCCCAGCTGGTTTGCAGAAGGCACGGCGCAATACAACCATCCCGATCTGCACTTCGACTATTGGGATTCGCATCGTGACATGATTCTCCGGATGTATCTGATTGACGGGAATCCGCTCAATTGGGAAGAAATGGCGGTGTTTGGCAAGACCTCGCTGGGGAACGAATCTGCCTATAATGCCGGATTCTCCATCGTCCAATACGTCGCCGAACGTTATGGCATCGATACGTTGAGACTGATTTCGGAAGCACTCGGGTCCTTGCAGCGTCTGACAATCGACGGGGCAATCGAATCGGTTCTCGGCAAGACCGGTGAGGAATTGTATGACGAGTGGAAAGAGACAAAAGAGGCCGGTTACCGGGAAGTGCTGAAGAGTATCATGCCGAACCGGATTGAAGGGGTTGTCATTGAACAGGAAGGATTCGGCAACTTCTATCCTCAGTTTTCGCCTGACGGATCATTCATCGCCTACATTTCCAACAAAGGGTATGACTACTTCGGCCAAAGCGCGCTGTACCTCTTCAACGTGAAATCACGGTCTTCAGTGAGACTCGTCGATGGAGTGAGATCGACTGTCTCCTTTTCTCCGGATGGGCGATACGTGTACTATAGCAAGGCGACATCAAGGAACCCGCACTGGTCGAAGTTGTATGATATTTACCGATATGATCGGGAGAACAAGGAAGAATTGCGGTTGACGCACGGCCTGCGGGCACTGAGTCCGCGTGCGTCTCCAGACGGCAGGAAAATTGTCTTCGCATACGGAACAGACGGGACCCTGAATATCGGAATTTGCGACAGCAGCGGGAAGAATGTCACCGCCGTTACAAAATTTGACGACGGGGAGCAAGTCTACACGCCCGTATGGTCGCCGGACGGAAAAACCATTGCCGCCGGATTCTCAAATGGCGACAGACAGCGTGTGATGGTTGTCAGCGAACAAGGAGGAGATACTCAAATCGTTGCCTCGGAAGGAGATTCACGCAATCCCGCTTTTTCGCATGACGGTTCCGTCCTGTTCTATTCCTCGGACAGAACCGGGATCTACAATATCTACGCGCATTCCGTAGCAAGCGGCGCAACCAAACAAGTAACCAACGTTCTGGGGGGCGCATTCTTGCCTTCAGTGGATAGGGATGGAAACGTGGCGTACGCAAGTTACTCCTCGTCGGGTTACAAGATTGCTCTTCTTTCATTAAAGGAACAACTCCCTGTTGAAATCGGCCCCGAGTCGCCGGCAAATGCATTTCCTCAATCGCAGAGCAATCCATTTGTCAATGATTCTGCAAGATCCGGATACGCGGGGAATGCGCGCGCATATCGGAACAAGTTCACAAGCCTCACGTTGATTCCAATGATCCGGGTTGACAACTATAATCCAAAAAACAAGGGACTGGACATCGTTAAACCGGGATTGTATTTCACGTCCACTGACATGTTGGACAAGCTCAGCCTGTTTGGAGGCGCGGCAATCAATCGAAAACTGGAGCGGGATTTATTTGTGTCGGTTGAATTCCGTGACAGGCTTCCCTTGCTGTATTCTATTGGGCTTGAACCCGCACTTTCCCTGGAACTGTATAATATCACGAGAAAGACAACAAGTTCGTTCACGCTCGACCCATCGCCCGTTCTCCTTACGCCGGAGATTACGTACAATCTGTTCGAAGTAGATGTTGGATTCCGACAACGTATCATCGCAGAAAATACGAGTCTGAGAATGTGGTATGCCCTGAGCCGGTACAGCGCAGACATAGGTTCATTTGTCAATCCGAATGACAACACCCTCGTCTCGGCTTTTCGGAGCACGTATCTTATCGGAAACTTGTTTGCGGCGGAGATCAAGCATAAGAACATTCTTCCGAGTGTGGAAAGCGAAATCAATCCCGTCGGCCGGTCGATGATGGTGCGGTATGCATATGAATCGAACAAGTTCAATCCCGAGGGTGAATTTCAGATTGAGGATGGGGTTCTTGCTCCCGTATACACTCACGTCCTGTTTCATCGACTCGAGGGACAATGGGATGAGCACCTGAGTTCATTCATAGACCGTCACACGATCAACCTCAGTCTGCGGGGGGCGGGTGTTCTGGGAAAGACTGTGGACAATTTTTTCGATTTCTATGCCGGCGGCGTGCTGGGAATGAAAGGGTATCCGTTCTATGCTCTTGGGGGGAATACGGTGGCGACGGCCGGTGTTGCATACCGCTTTCCCCTGGTTCGTCAAATCAATTTCAGATTTCTCCAATTCTATTTCACGAAGCTGTATGCTTCTGTTTTTGGGGATATCGGGAATGCGTGGACGGGGAGCCCGCGGTTGGGCGGAGTGTGGAAAAAAGACGCAGGGTTCGAATTTCGCCTGGAGGCCTTTTCGTTCTATGCATATCCGACTCGTTTCTTTTTTAGCGGTTCCTATGGCTTTGACAAGTTTGACAGGGTTTTCAGCGGCACTCGGGTCACCTATGGAAAAGAATGGCGATTCTATTTCGGTGTCTTGTTCGGCTTTGAATTGAATGATATCGGCCGATTGAGGGTCTTATGAGCACGGAGGCGAACATGAAACTACTAAAGATCATCATGGTGACATGGTTGTGCTGCACCGCGGCGTTCAGCCAGGTCAATATTTCCGGAGACAGGAAGGCGGAACTGACGGGGAACCTCCGCTGGGATCTTTCGCTCAGCAGGGAACTGAATCAGGATACACTTGCTTTGCAGGCCGTGCCTGAAGGGACACGCAAGTCGTCCCTCACAGCGGCTCTTCTTTCGGCGGCCGTTCCGGGAGCCGGAGAGTTTTATAGTGAAAGTTATTGGCGTGCCGGGTCGTTTCTTGGAGCCGAAGTCATCCTCTGGATTGTCTACGCAACCCGGACTGCGAAGGGAGATGCCCAGACTGACCAGTTTCAACAGTACGCCGATGCTCATTGGTCTGTAGTTCGCTACGCGCAGTGGATGGAGACTAACGCGGCAATTCTGAATCCCGACGCACCCCCGTGCACCGGAATCGTCACTAATCCGGCTGCCCCCGCGGTGTGGGATCGCGTAGATTGGAATGTGTTGAACCAGTGCGAGGCGAATATCGGGGCGAAAGCGAGCACAGGATTCAGCCATCGGCTTCCGCGCAGGCCTGACCAGCAGTATTTCGAATTAATCGGAAAATATCTTCAGTATAATGCAGGATGGGACGATTGGGGAATTACCGGTCCGACCGTCAATGAGTATCTCCTCAATGCGTCGCCCCGTTTTCGTGAGTATCGCGACATGAGAGGCCGTGCAAATGATTACTACAATATTGCGTCAACTGCGAGTTTCCTCCTCGTGGCCAACCATGTGCTGAGTGCTCTTGACGCTGCATGGAGTGCGAGTCAGTACAATGCAAGCATCAAACTGAGGGCGCATCTCCAGCCCACCGCTCGGGAGTACGGATTTATTGAATTCGTTCCGACTGCAACTCTCACCATGGCATTTTGACCATTCTCGAGGCCGCTGCCGGGAAGTTGCTCTCTTTTTCAATTGATTTTTCCCCCTTCCTGCCGTACCTTTCGGATTCGACCTATGCCGAAGCCGAAATCCCCCAATAATGTCTCCTCGCCGCCGGCAGGTTCTTCCTCCTCCGCCCGTCTTAAGAATATTGTTATTCGTGGTGCCCGGGTTCACAACCTGAAGAACATAAGCCTCGAGCTTCCCCGGAACAAGCTCATTGTCATTACCGGAGTAAGCGGATCCGGGAAATCCAGCCTCGCATTCGATACGATCTATGCCGAAGGCCAGCGACGCTATGTCGAGAGCCTATCCTCCTATGCCCGACAGTTTCTCGAACGAATGGACAAACCTGACGTTGATATGATCCAGGGCATCAGCCCTGCCATTGCCATCGAACAAAAGACCACAAGCCGTAATCCGCGTTCAACCGTTGCTACCACGACGGAACTCTACGATTATCTGCGTCTTCTGTTTGGCCGAATCGGCCAGACTTTGTGCAGCATCTGCGGCAAACCTGTCCGACGGGATTCTGTTACGACGGTCGTTCAGCGTTTAAGCGGGGAACCCGACGGCACGAAATTGTATGTCACGTTTCCTTTACACGATCATCCGGGCCGAACGATGGCCGAAGAGCTCGATGTTCTTAAGAAAAGGGGTTTCTTCCGGATCGTTGTGCAGGGGGAATTGATGGACCTGAACGAAAAGAAATTCAAAGGAAAGAATAAGAAGGATATCAGGATCCTTGTGGATCGCCTCGTTCTTCACAAAGGGGACAAGGAGAATGACACAAGGTTGGCCGATTCGGTGGAGACTGCGTTTATCGAAGGGGACGGTTATGCGCACATTCTCTTCCCTGATTCAACGCGGATGATGCAATTCACTCTTCACTATGAATGTGCAGAGGACAAGATTCGATACGAGGAGCCCGATCCCCGGCTCTTCTCTTTCAATAACCCTGTTGGGGCCTGTCCCCAGTGTCAGGGATTCGGACGCTCCGTGGGTATCGACATGGATCTTGTCGTCCCAGATCCGAACAAATCCATCCGGGCAGGAGCGATTCAGCCGTGGTCGTTTCCCAAATGGAGGGAAAATCTGCGGGATTTGCTCGCCATTGCCCCAAGAGCCGGCATTCCCGTCGACGTGCCATTCAAGGATCTTACTCCCGCCTATGTCGATATCATTCGCGATGGATATGACGGCTTCGACGGTCTGATCAAGTTCTTCAAGTTCATTGAACGAAAAGCTTACAAGATTCACTACCGCGTGTTTCTGAGCCGGTACCGCGGGTACACGACGTGTTCTGCCTGCGGCGGATCCCGACTCCGGAAGGACGCCCTCAATATCAGGGTTGCCGGGAAGACCATTCACGACATTGTCCGTATGACAATCGAAGAGGCATTTCAGTTCTTCGAAAATCTCAAACTCTCCAGGTTTGAAATAGATATTGCGAAGCGCATCCTGGAGGAGATCAGAAAGCGTCTTCGCTTTCTTTACGACGTCGGCATAGGGTATATTTCCCTGGACAGATTGTCGATGACCCTTTCCGGCGGCGAGTCGCAAAGAATCAACCTGGCGACGGCGCTTGGATCATCCCTCGTCGGTTCGCTGTATGTGCTGGATGAACCCAGCATTGGCCTCCATCCGAGAGACAATCACAAGCTTATAGCCATTCTTAAGTCGCTGAGGGATGTGGGAAACACGGTGATTGTGGTCGAACACGATGAGGACATGATTCGTGAGGCGGACGTTGTGGTCGACATGGGGCCGCGGGCGGGTGAAAAGGGAGGAGAGGTGGTTTTCAATGGATCTGTCGATGAACTGCAAAACTATCCCGAATCTCTCACTGCCCAATACCTCCGTGGTTCCGCTTCTATTCCTGTTTCTCAATCACGCAGGCCGGATTCGGAACAATCGATCTTCATCCGCGGTGCCTCTGAGAATAATCTGAAGAACATCGATGTGCGCATTCCGTTGAACATGATCGTGTGTGTCACGGGTGTCAGCGGATCCGGGAAGAGCACGCTGGTCCACGACATTCTGTATGGAGGATTAAAGAAGATGAAGGGGGGATTCGAGGGAACGGTCGGAAAGGTGCGGTCGATCGAGGGGGCGGATCAGATAGAAAGGGTCGAACTGGTGGATCAATCGCCTATTGGCCGGACCCCGCGGTCGAATCCGGTAACGTACATCAAAGTCTTCGACCTCATTCGTGACCTTCTTGCTTCGACTCCGGCTGCAAAGGTGCGGGGATTCAAGCCGGGGCATTTTTCGTTCAATGTTCCCGGCGGACGCTGCGAAACGTGTGAGGGAGACGGGGTTCAGAAAATTGAGATGCAGTTTCTGGCCGACCTCTATCTCACGTGCGAATCGTGTAAGGGAAAGAGATTCAAGCAGGAGGTATTGGACATCCGGTTCCGCGGAAAAAACGTGGACGAAATCCTTGGGATGACTGTCTCTGAGGCAAAGGCGTTCTTCAAAGGAACATCGCAAGGAGAGCGAGTTGCCCGAAAACTCCAGGTGCTGGATGACGTGGGGCTTGGATATATCCGTCTCGGCCAGGCCGCGACATCCCTCTCAGGCGGCGAAGCGCAACGCATCAAACTGGCAAATCACCTTCTGGCTTCTCATCAGGAAGGCCGCATTCTCTTCATTTTTGATGAGCCTACAACCGGTCTTCATTTCGATGATATCGCGAAACTTCTGAAATGCTTCAATGCTCTTGTTGATGCGGGGCATTCCCTTCTGGTCATCGAACACAATATGGATGTGGTGAAGTGCGCCGACCTTGTGATCGACCTCGGACCGGAGGGCGGGGAAAGGGGGGGTGAGATCGTTGCAACTGGAACACCTGAGGAACTTGCGGTGGTGAGGAAATCGTACACCGGACAATTTCTCGCCGGGATGCTCGATCGTTAGAAACCGGAACAACAATCCCCCGCCGCGCGGCAGGGGATTGTGTCTTGGTCAGGCGAGCAGCTATTTCTCAGTAAGGACAATGTCTCCCGAACGAGTCTCAATCGTGATCTTGCCGGTCCCCGATCCGACTTTTCCGATTGCATACCCCGATGAGCCTCTGTTGCGCGTTTGAATCGGGAAATCCGTATTGACTTTTCCATATTCCGCATCGAGTGAGATCTCTCCGGAAAATCCCTTGGGGAGGTCGAGCGAAACACTCCCGTAGTCGTTCCGGATGTCCACCGTTGCAGGCACAACCAGCAGTTCGGCGTCAATATTGCCGCTTTTGTTCGACATGATGACTTCCTTCGACTTCAGTCCCTTGAGTCGCAAGGTGGTATACTCAGTGCGCGCTTTCCAATTGCCGGAGACACCCTGTGCATTCACACTGCCGCTTTTCGTTTCAACGTCTGCGGAGCCATCAATATTCTTCAACCCGATGTTGCAATAGGGGGCAGTAATGAGCGTGTTTCCCTTGATGTTTTCCAGCGTGATTGTTGCCGATTGATTGGCAATGACCACATCCTTCCCTTCGATTCCGGTAACATCCTCTGCTTCAATATTGGTATAGGGAGCATCAACGACAAGTCCGCGGATGTTTCTTGCTCTGAGGTTGCCGCTCCGTGAGGTGACATCAAGGAGTCCCTTGACCCGGGAAACAGTGATCGTCGAATAGTTGGATCGTATCGTGAGGTTCCCACCAATGTCCTCAAGGGTATGGCTCCCGCTTTGAGATTTCACCCTGACGTCGCCTGTGATGGCATTCATCGTGATTGTCGAGTAGTTCGCTTCGACGGAGGCCGGGCCGGCAAATTTTCTTACGGTCACGGTTGAGCTGGTTCCGGAAAGGTCGAGTGAACCCCCTCCGTTTTCAATCTCAGTTTTTCCATAGTTATTGGTGACCCTCTGCAGATTGGCACAGTCTTTTAGCGTCAAGGTGTTATTCTTCCCGAGGACGTTCAGTTCGCCATTGATGCCGCTCATCGTGAGTGATCCGTAGCTCAGGTCCGTTGTCAGCGGATTTGCGCGTGGGACAAAGATCTCTCCCGTGATTCTTTTTCGAACATACGATCCGCCCTTGAAAAGGCTCCAGAATCCCGAGTTGACTCCGCGGCTCGGCTCCTTGAATGCCAGAACAAGGCTCCCTTCTGTTGCCCGTTCCTGAACTTCGAAGGAGTTAATGTATTCTGTTTCGTAGTCCTCGTCCGACGAGGAAATTTGGAGGTTCAACTTCAGATACACCTCATCCTTTTCCCATGTTTTGAATTCAATTTCGGCTCCCGAAAGTCCCTTGATTTCAATTCGCTGCGCGGGTTTGACTTTTGCCCGATGCTCAAGATCTTTCGACTGATCCACGGGCGCAAGAAGAGGCATTGCAGAGAATGCCGCCAGAAGAATCGCCAGGTGTTTCATAATTCCATATCTCCTTGTTGAATAATATCCTGAAGAACCTGAAGTTTCATGCTGTACAGCTGACGCAGCCGCAAACGCTTCAGCGGCGAAAGATCGGTTCGGGCAATGTCCAAACGCAACTCCGTAATTGCAGAGTCGATCAAAGCCAGCTGCTCAAGCCGTGATTGCTGACGCCCGCCGTTCGCCTCAACGGAGGAAACGTGCACCGGCGAGGGGAGGATGTTTTCGAATTCCTTGATGGCGGATCGATAGGCATCATCGAATCGAACTTCTTGTGGCTGACTCGATTCGACAAATTGGTTCACAAGGGAATAGAGCCCCGCGCCGCTGAGCAGCAGGAGAAATGCCGCCGCCATTCCTGCGAAGAAGCTTCGCGAGTCGTGAACGGCAAAGAGAATCCGGGATGGTCCCGTGGATTTAGAAATGGCCGTCCACATGCGGTCCTTTGCTCGTTGCGTGGGATGGTCATCGTCTTTGTAGAACTGTTCCGCCATCATCCAACCTCTCTCCTTTCTTGCTTCCATTGATCACGAAGCCACTGCTTTGTGCGCGTCAAAATTGTCCTCGACGTACTTTCCTGTATCCGGAGCATGCCGGCAATCTCGGCATGGCTGTACCCTTCAACCTCATAAAGAAGGAACACAGCCCGCTTGACTTCGTCGAGTTGGGAAAGCCATCCCCGCATGAGCTCGTCCCAATGAAACCGATCTGCCGCATCGTCCAGCGGTATCGGGGCATCGTTGTCCACCGGTTCAAACTGAAGGATTGTTGCGCGTCTTCGATCGGATCGCATCTCGTTGAGGCCGATAGAGAAGATCCACGTGGAGAATCGGGAGTGTTCCTGGAAGGAATCGAGACGCTCATAGGCCTTGATGAATGTTCGCTGAACCCACTCTTCGACGTCATGATGATCGCCGGTGAATTGTTTCAGAAACCGGTACAGAGAATCGACATGAGTTTCGTACAGAATTCGAAACGCCTGATGGTCGCCCGTACGGCTTCTTTGAACAAGTACTGTTTCGTCATTCATGACGTGGGTGGTCTCAGTGGTATGACGCACAGGGATGGAAGAACGCTACACGCGGAATATAGAAAACTGCGAATGTGACTCGAGTCACCCGGGACGGGTAGAATTGCATGTATGTTGGGGAGAAACAACAAAAGCACTTCGCGGTGTCATGAGAGCTCAGGGGAGGCTCTCTGGGATCCGGAGTGCTTTTCGTTTAAACCGGCAGGATCAGTAGAACGATCCGACGTTCAGGGTGATGTAAAATCCACCAAAGCTCTTGACGCTGTGGTTGTTGAGAATCTCGATCCCCTGCGGAAAGCGGGCAAAATAGTAGCGGATGCTCAGCCCCATGAGCGTCCCGTGTGGTGCCCCGAAGTATGCCCCCGCTGCTACAAACCCCCCGATCGTGTACTTTGCCTGTCCATACTTGAGGCTCTTGAAGAACTCCATTTCATCCGTAAACGTCAGTGTTTCTCCGTTGGGCCCGGTCACTGTTCTGTAGTACGCATAGGGGGCCACAAACATCATGGTGGGTCCCAGTCCGCCCGAAACATAGGGTCGGAAGTTGTCCATGATATCGTCCTTGAAGAGACGATATTGGACGCCAAACATGAACGGGAACATCAGAAGCCGGTTCTTCTTCCCTGGAATAATGGAGTTGCCGAAATAGTCGAAATACTCCACTTCTCCCTCATCCTTCACGTCCGATATTCCAATCATGGCAATACCCGAGAGTTCATCGGAGAACTCGTGGCGGAAGAATCCGCCCGCGCCGAATCCGTTGTTGGAAACCATGACGTCGAATCCCCATGCGTCGGTTGGCGGCGCGTACGTACTCCGCTTGATCAAATCCGGATTCGATGGTTGGAAAACGATCGAGGTGTCCGTTTCCTGCGAAAAAAGGAAGGAAGGTGCGGCAAGTAGAATCAGGAAGAGGAAAAAAGAACGTTTTTTCATCGCATGCCCCTTGAGGATTTCCATACTACAGGTTCAACCTCCACAGTGCCAATATAGTTCCGTGGAAACGGAAACGCAAGCATCAGTGAACCGAGGCAATGACGAACTTGAGATAGGCAGTCTCCGGCATTGAAGGAAGAACAGGATGGTCGGGGCTTGCACCGGCCGATTCCACTATTCTGATCCTGCGCCCCGCCGATTTGGCGCTTGCCTCGATAATCGCAAAAAAAGATTCCTGCGAAACATGATGCGAACAGGAAGCAGTTACAAGAAAGCCCCCGGTATTCAGAAGTTGGAGGGCCAGGGAGTTTATTTCTTTGTATCCGCGCGTTGCCGTGGCGACCTGCTTCCTGGTTCGCGTGAATGACGGGGGATCAAGAATGACGACATCGTACCGTTTTCCCTCCTCAACCTTTTTCTTGAGAACCTCGAACGCATCCCACTTGTTGAATGAAATCCCATTCGTCTGATTGATCGTGGCGTTAATGCGTGCCCGCGAGACAGCGGTTTCTGAAATGTCGAAAGCGTCGACCGAGGCAGATCCGCCGGCAGACGCATTGAGCGAAAATCCCCCTTCGTTGCAGAAACAATCCAGGACTGCAGCAGACCGGACATAACGGCGAACTGCCTTCCTGTTCTCCCGTTGATCCAGAAACAGGCCGGTTTTCTGACCGCCCAGAAGATCGACCTTGAACTTGATGCCGTTCTCGGAAATGATCGGCTGATCGAGCGTCCCCCGCAGGATCCCCTTTTGTTGCTCGAGTTTTTCCAGCAAACGAAGCGGCGACTCGTCCCGTTCCACGATTGCCTTGGGGTGGAGCATCGATTCGAGGACGTCGCACACGAGTGTCAATCGCCTGCTCATCCCGTGCGACAATGCCTGCACGGAGAGAAATTCGTTGTACTTGTCGACGATGAGCCCGGGGAGGAAGTCTCCCTCGCCGTGGACGAGCCGAAACGTCTCGGCGTGCGGATAGATGCGATGACGGATCTGCAGGGCTTCTGCAATTCTCCGTTCAAAAAATTCGAAGGATATCTCTTCTTTTTCGCGGCTCAGGAGTCGAAAGGCGATCAGGGAATGGGGATTGTAGAATCCGACTCCCAGGAACTTGTTGTCATGGCGCAGCAATTCGGCAACGTCGCCGGCTTCAGGACTTCCCAGGACTACTTTGATTTCATTGCTGAACACCCACAGATGCCCGGAGAGGAGCCGATGTTCTTCCCCCTTGCGCAGCACAACCTGTTTCTTCATAAAAAAAAGTAGACAGAATTGGTATGAGAAGCAATCACGCCAAAGAATTGCATATTGCAGGAAACGCAGAGGTTTGGTATATTGAAGACAGATGCAGGTACGTATGCTGCTCCTTCCATACATTCTCTCTACTGCGATCATGATATTCTTCGAAAGGATTATAGCGGTATGACGAACATCGTTGAACTCCTTGGGAGCGATGCAAAGTCGCTGCTCCAACATCAGTGCAAGACAATTCCAAAAGAATCACTCTATCTGCCCGGGCCTGATTATGTTGACCGGGTCTACGCTCTCTCCGATCGGCCGGCGATGGCCCTGCGCAGCCTGCAATCGTTGTTTGTGACGGGCCGGCTTGCAGGGACGGGATATCTTTCCATTCTTCCTGTCGATCAGGGAATTGAACACTCTGCAGGCGCGTCCTTCGCCCCGAATCCCATGTATTTCGATCCGGAGAACATCGTGAAACTGGCGATCGAAGGCGGCTGCAATGCCGTGGCGTCAACACTCGGGGTTTTGGGATCGGTTGCACGCAAATACGCGCACAGGATTCCATTCATCCTCAAGATCAATCACAACGAGTTTCTCTCCTACCCGAACACGCACGATCAATCGTTGTTCGCGACTGTGAAGCAGGCATTTGATATGGGAGCCGTTGCGGTGGGGGCCACGGTCTATTTCGGGTCGGCCGAATCCCGCCGCCAGATTTGGGAAATCAGCCAGGCATTCCAGCAGGCGCATGAGATGGGCTTGGCGACGATTCTCTGGTGCTACACCAGAAACGCGGCCTTCAAGACAAAGGAGAAGGACTACCACGTTGCCGCCGATCTTACCGGTCAGGCCAATCATTTGGGCGTCACAATCGAGGCGGACATCGTAAAGCAAAAACTTCCAGAGAACAACGGCGGATACACGGCGCTGAACTTCGGAAAGACACACAAAAAGGTCTACGAAGAGCTTTCCTCGGATCACCCGATCGATCTGACACGCTACCAGGTGGCCAACGGCTACATGGGCCGTGCCGGATTGATCAATTCAGGCGGCGCTTCCGGTGCGAACGACATCGCCGAAGCAGTCCGAACCGCCGTCATTAACAAGCGGGCGGGAGGAATGGGACTGATCTCCGGACGAAAAGCCTTTCAGAAACCGATGAAGGAAGGGGTCCAGATTCTGAACGCGATCCAGGATGTCTACCTGTCGAAAGACGTAACGATTGCGTGAGAAGGGGAGCGGCACGACTTCACAGATCCTTTGACCACACAAAAGGCGTCAGGCGCGTTTTTCTCCGGAGAACCGCTGACGCCTTTTTTCTTTTCTGAAATCCATGAGTCTCAAGTGCATCATCTTTGATATGGATGGAACTCTGACGCAGACGAATCAACTGATCTTTGATTCGTTCAACTTCATTGTCCAGAAGTATCAGGGAAAGATACTCACGCCCGCCGAAATTACCTCGTACTTCGGCCCGCCTGAAGAAGGTGCTCTGATCCCCATCGTCGGTGAAGAACGCCTTCCGCAGGCCATGGATGAGTATCTCTCGTTCTACAGGTCCAACCATCGACGCCTCGCAAAACTCTACCCTGGAATTCGCGAAGTCCTGAACGACGTAAAACAGCGCGGCAAGCTTCTGGCACTCTTCACGGGAAAGGGAATTCACACGACAACCATTACGTTGGAGGAGTTTGGACTGAAGGACCTCTTCGACTCCGTCGTGACCGGTAACGACGTGGTCAATCACAAGCCGTCAGCCGAAGGGATTCAGAAGATCCTCGACCAATTCAATCTGAAACCGGAAGAGGCAGTGATGGTTGGCGACTCGGTTTCGGACATCAAAGCATCGCGTTCTGCGGGGGTCAGAATCGTTGCGGTGCTGTGGGATTCCTATGCAAAAGATCGTGTACTGCAAATGGAGACTGACTTCGTGTTTCACGACGTGACTGAATTCCACCGCTGGTTGAGGGAACAACTTGACTGACAATACTCCTGAGGATCTGAAGGGCCGTTCTCTTTTCTGGAAGATGACCGTCCGTTTTGGCTTGATCCCGATTATTATTCTCTTCTACGGGACGGTCGCTCTTCATTTCGACTATACGCCGGATGATACGTACATCTATCTGAAGTATGCAAAAAGCCTGGCCGAAGGCAGCGGATTTTCGTTCAACGAAGGTGAGCCAAGCAGCGGAATAACGGGACCATTGTGGGTCTTTATGATTGCCGCAGGAACTGCCGGCGGTCTCGATCCGTATGTCGTTGCCAAGACACTCGATCTCCTTTTTGCCAGTCTTTCCATCTTCCTTGTTTATGCATTGGCCCATGGAATTGTGCGGGACAGAATTCTTGCGTTTGTCGCCGCGTGCATGATGGCGTTCGATTCGTGGATGTTGCGATGGGCGGGCTCGGGAATGGAAACCTCGTTAGGAGTCCTGCTGACATTGCTCGTGTTCTGGTACGTCTACCGCGCAGAATATGTGCTCGCGTCGCTTGTCAGCGGTTTCTTGACTCTTGTTCGTCCCGAAGGTGCACTGTTGTTCGCGCTTGTCCAGGTGGATTACGGTTTTCTCAAGAGGGATCCTGCTGCCATTCGCCGTATGGCCCTGAGGTCGATTCTTGTGTACTCTCTTGTACTGGCTCCGTGGGTTGTGTATGCAGCATCCACATTTGGAACACCCCTGCCGAATACCCTTGAAGCCAAATCCATATCCTCCTTTTCGGTTGGTAGTGTGCTGTTTGTCGGTGGTTCAGAAGCAAAAATTCTCCTCTCCACGCAATCAGCCGCACTCATGGCACTCATTCTCGGATTGGTCGCCGCTTTTCGAAGGATGAACTGGAAAATTCTCCGGTTGGAGATTTTCCCCCTTTTTTGGGTACTTGCGCTTCTGCTCTTCTACCTGAGCGCCAATATTCAGGTCGTTTCACGCTATCTTCTTCCTGCCACTCCAATCGTTTGCATCTTCGGCATCTGGGGGGTGAAAAAGATACAAGAATTTTGGAAATTGAGTTGGAGGTGGACGTCGGGTCTGATTGCGGCAATGTTCCTCTTCACGGCGATTCAGAATGCCGCTGTGTACGGATCCACCGTTGTTCCACACATGAGAGGATTCACCGAAGGAATGAATGGTTGTCTCAAGCCCATCGCATACTGGCTCAGGGAGAACTCAAGCCCAGAGGCAAGGGTTCTTACTCCTGATATCGGATTATTGGGCTATGTGTCCGGCCGTCGTCTTTTCGATACCGCCGGGTTGGTGACCCCTGAAATGAAAAAGGCCTTTTCCGGAGTCAGTTACGATGAGGGAATGAAAGCGCGGAAATACGAGTCCGTTCTTCGTCCTGATTTCATCGTGGATCGATCCGAACAACCGGAACGGCTTGCCGCCCCCGATCTCATTCCGGTAATGACGAAGGAATTCCCCAATATCGCAATTAACAAAAGCGAACCTGTGTATTATACTCTCTACAAGGTGGTTCGATGAAGAACTTGTTCTTGGTGATCGTTGGAATCACATCTCTTGCATGGGGACAGGAAGTCATGTCACCGAGAATACGGGGCTTCAGAGTGTACGGAAGCTCTGAAGCGGCGTTGCCGGTCGCCCGGCTTCGATCTCAGCCCATGACACTGGAATTCGACGTTGTCTCGGACGATCCACCGGCCCTGGAGCTGAAGTTCGTCCACTGTGACCGCGACTGGAATATCACCCCCACGTCGTTCGTGAACGATGAAATACGTAATCGTTCGAAGTCCAGTTTCACCGCGGAACCCTCTCCGAATGGAGTCCGCGGATACAGATTTCACTACAGCATCAGAATTCCCGGGTACCCGATTTTCGACGGATTCCTTTATTCAGGGAACTACTTGGTTCAACTGTGGGATCGCGGCAACGAGGAGATGCTGGCTCAAGGCAGGTTCTTTGTCACCGAGGATCGTTTGGTGCCTCGAATGCGTGTATCGAATCGTCAAGAGCCTTCGGCGTCAAGTCCTTACAATCAGGTGCACGAGATTCGGGTCGGATTTGGAGTGCCGCCGCCCGATTCGTCGGGGGCAAGTGCGTTCGAAGCCGCGTACTTCTCATGCGTTGACGTGTACAAGAACAGGGAAATGGCGCGACCGAGGAGGATCTCGACGGACGATCAGGATCCTCATACGTTTGTTGGAGGCTTCGGAACTCAGAGGCTGGAGTTTGTCGCAGACGACATGCAGCCGGGGAGCGAATACAGGGTGATCGATCTTCGTGATCTCGATTTCTATCAGCAGGGCAGGCAACTTCGTCCCCGGGATGGTGCAGACGTCAGCCGGTTTCTGGGGAAGATGACCCCCGACAGGAACGGCAGCTCATCGATTGTTCGGGGAACGGCTTACGCCGACTATCTCGATTTCAGTTTTGAACTCCTATGGAAGTCGGGAGGAGAGGACGCGATGTATGTCGTTGGGGATTTCAACGGCTGGAAAACGGGACCATCATCGCTCATGAGCCGTGTTGGCGACAGGTATGTCTGGAACACCGTTCTCAGAAGAGGAACGTATGACTATCAGTACGTTCTTGGGGAGGATTGGGTGGTTCTGGAGGGGAACGACTGGCGAACAACAAATACGTATACGGCATTCGTGTACTACCGCGATCCAAGGTTCGGAGGATTTGACCGACTGGTTGGCGTTGCCCACGGGAGAAGTCCGGGCGGTACGTCACCCACATCGAATTGACACAACAACTCTCTTATCGGGAACAGAACGTGAAGCCACTTTCAGTTGCTGTCGTCGGAACCGGCCACCTGGGCAGTCTGCATGCAAAGATGTTCAGCCAGATTGATGCGGCCGAGCTCGCCGGTGTGTTCGATACTCTTGCCGACAAAGCCGCTTCGGTCGCATCGGAAGTCGGCACAAAGGCATTCCGGAATCTCGACGAAGCGATTCAAGCTGTGGAGGCGGTCAGCATAGCGACCACCACGCGGGATCATTTCGATGTGGCGAAACGCGCGTTAGAGGCGGGACGCCACGTGTTTATCGAGAAACCGATCACAGAGTCAATCGGCCAGGCGAAAGAGCTTGTGGAGCTTGCGGAGAAGAAACAGCTGACAATTCAGGTTGGGCATATCGAGCGCTTTAACCCGGCAATTCTCGCGTTGGAGGGGTATCAGCTTCAACCACTGTTCATTGAATCCCATCGACTGGCGCAATTCAATCCACGCGGTACCGACGTGGCCGTTGTCCTCGATTTAATGATTCATGATATCGATCTGATTCTCAGTTTGGTCAAGTCGAAGGTGACAGGAATCGACGCAAACGGAGTGGCAGTGGTATCGGACAGCGCCGATATTGCAAACGCCCGTCTCCAGTTCGAGAATGGTTGTGTGGCCAATGTGACTGCAAGCAGGATTTCGCAAAACAAAATGAGGAAAATGCGTCTCTTTCAGAAGAACGCCTATATTTCCATCGACTTTGCGCAGGGATTGGCAGAGGTTTTTCGACTCGTGGACGAAGACGATCCAAGCGTCCGGTCGACGATGCTTCTGGGAAAGATCGAGCAGGGGAAGCGAAAGCGTTCGATCATCTATGAACAGCCGGAAATCAAAGAAGTGAATTCCCTGAAGTACGAGCTTGAACTGTTCGCCCGTTCCGTCAGGGAACAGAAGGCCCCCCCGGTGACAGGGAGGGACGGTCTTCAGGCCCTTGAAGTCGCCGATGAGATCCTCAGGACAATCGAGCAGAGGCAGATTCGCCTCACGTGACATGAAAAGAAAACTTACAGTTCATCATCCTCTTCTTCGACGCATCGGAGAAATTGCCGACAAGGAGAAGGTGCGCGCGTTTGTGGTGGGCGGTTATGTCCGCGACGAACTCCGCGGGGAACCCGGAAAGGATATCGATATTGTCGTCCTCGGAAAGGGGATTGCCTTTGCTTCCGTTGTCGCGAGAACTCTCGGGTTGAAGAATCTGGTGACCTTCCCCAAGTTTGGAACGGCAATGCTGCCAATGGCCGACGGGAAACTGGAGTTCGTTGGGGCACGGAAAGAAAGCTACGACAAGAAATCACGGAAACCGGCTGTCGAGGAGGGGACGTTGGAAGAAGACCTTTCAAGACGGGACTTTACGGTGAACGCCATCGCTGCTTCCCTGAATTCCGAATCATTTGCCGAGATTATGGACCCTTTTGGGGGACAGAAGGATCTCGAGAAAAAAATTCTCCGGACTCCGCTCAATCCCCGGGAAACCTTCGACGACGACCCCTTGAGGATCATGCGGGCGATGAGATTTGCCGCGCAACTTGACTATACTATAGAGAGGGAAGCGCTGAAAGCGGCCGAAGAAATGCGGGAGCGTATTGCCATCGTCTCGCAGGAACGCATTGCGGAGGAATTCCTGAAACTCATGGCAAGCCCGAGGCCATCGGTGGGCCTGAATCTCCTGTTTGAAACAAAGGTACTGGAAATTGTTTTTCCGGAAGTAACGCAATTGGCAGGTGTTGATCAGCGAAGGGATCATCACCACAAGGATGTATTTCTTCATACCCTCAAAGTCGTTGACAATGTGAGCGCCTCGACCCAGAATGTGTGGCTGCGAGTGACGGCATTATTCCACGACATCGCAAAACCGAGGACCAAGGCGTTTAAAGAGGGGATTGGCTGGACATTTCACGGCCATGAGGAAATCGGGGCTCGCATGGTGAAGCCGATTTTCCGGAGAATGAAATTCCCGATGGAATACGCACCATATGTTGAAAAGCTCGTTCGTCTCCATCTCAGGCCAATGGCCCTCGTCGACCAGGGGGTCACCGACTCCGCGGTTCGGCGGCTCCTGTTCGAGGCGGGGGAAGATATCGATGACCTTATGGTCCTTTGCCGGGCCGATATTACCTCAAAGAACCCGCGGCTCGTGAGCCAGGTAAGAAAAAACTACGATCAGGTAGTACAGAAGATGGCCGAGGTGGAAGAGAAAGACAAGATGCGGAATTGGCAGCCGGCCCTGCGGGGTGATGAAATCATGCGCCTCTGTGGCATTGAAGAAGGACCTGTTGTCGGGAGGCTCAAGGAGGCAGTGGTCGATGCCATTTTGGATGGCAAAATTCCAAACGAACATGATGCCGCAGTGGAGTTTCTGTTGAGCATGAAGGATGAAGTACTGAGGGCCCAAAAGGCCCACTGATCGGGGGATTTTTGGATTCCTTCCTCGTTTGTAACCCCACCCGCTTTTTTCCGGTCTAAGACCGCATAGTGGCACTGTTTCGGGGGAAAACATAAGAAATTCCTGAAACTTTGCACCTGGTTTTCCGTTTATTACATAGAGTTTTGCCGAAGGAATCAGCATCCCCTCATTTCCATCCAGGAGATTTAACATGAAGAAAGTAGCAGTACTCTCGGCAATCAGTTGCTTTGCCGTGACCATCCTCATTTCCCAGGAGTCAATGGGAAGGCGTCAGCTTACGCTCGAGGATGCCGTGAAAATAGCTCTCGATCAGAATATCAGCGTACGTCAGGCTCAGAACAACGTGGAATCGGCCCAAAGCGGCGTCTTGTCTGCATATGGCGCGTATCTCCCGACCCTATCGGCGAGCGGCAACTGGACGCGGCGACAGACTGAACGCCCCGCCTCAACACAGTTCATTCTTGGCATACCCATTCCGGTTCCCGCGACCTCCTCGACGAACAACGATTTCAGCACGGGAGTTTCGCTCGGATACACGATTTTCGACGGCCTTAACCGCGAGGCAAACCTGAATCGTGCAACGTCCACCGCTGTGGCGGCTGAGCAGCAAGCCACGAGGACTCGTCAGCAGATCGTGTATCTGGTTCAGAGTGCCTACCTGAATGTTCTCCGGACCGAACAACTGGTGAAAGTGAGTGAGGAGAATCTGAAAAGGGATCAACGGCAGCTTGACAGAATCAGCGAGTCTGCCCGGGTCGGGTCCTCTTCCATCGCGGACGTCTATCGGCAGCAGTCCATCGTAGCCAGCGATGAAGTCAATCTCATCGGCGCCCAGAACAATTTCGATAAGGCCAAAGCGGATCTTCTGTCCCTCATCGGAACCGATGTGGGCGGAGACTATGTTGTGAGCGACCCCAGTGTTTCTACCGATATCACCGCAGAGGAACTCGAATCGACAAAAGGCTTTGTGGTAAAGTTCGAAAACCTTCGCCAGCAGGCGATTGCGGTCAGGCCTGATTATCAGGGCGCGATGGAAAGCTATGATGCCGCTCAATCGGGTGTAACGTCGGCCTCTAGCCGTTATTGGCCCTCCATTCGCGCTTCCGCGGGCTATGGTCTGTCGGGAACCACGCTGGAGACCATTAAGGATCAGAAAGGGATCAACTGGGGTATCAGTGTCAATTGGACTCTCTTTGATGGTTTTCAGACCAACCAAAACATCCAGGCCGCGTCGGCAGCGAAGCGTAACGCCGAGCTCACGCTGTTGCAGACCGAGCGGAACATTAGCGTCGATGTGAAAAAGGCTCTCCTCGATCTCGAAGCGTCACGCAAGCAGTACCAAGCCACGGAGAAGGCCCTTGTCTCTGCCGCGCAAGATCGCAAAGTTGCCGAGGAGCGTTATAATCTCGGTGCGGGAACCCTCCTCGATCTTCTGACGGCAAACGCGGGATTCGTGAATGCGCAGGCAAACAGGGTCAATGCGACCTACAGCTACATTGTCTCGCGCAGGAACCTTGAATATGCGCTCGGAGAAATTAAATATTAGGACGGTGAAATCCTCCTGAACATTTCTTCAGAAAGAAAAGACCATGGCAAACGGAAAGAAATCAAGAAAGAAAATCATCATTTTCTCGATCATCGGAGTCGTGCTGATCGCTCTCGTTGCTCTTGTCGTAATGGGCAGCAGCAAGGAAACGATCATCACCATCCAGTCGGAAAAGGTCGAGAAACGAACGATCACTCAAATCGTGAGTGCAACGGGGAAAATCCAGCCTGAAACTCAGGTGAAGATCAATGCGGAGGTAAGCGGCGAAATCACGGGTCTGCCGGTTCGGGAAGGGGACCGCGTGAAGAGAGGGGATCTTCTGGTGCGCATCAAACCCGACGCATACCAGGCCCAGTATGAACGGTTTCAGGCTGCCGTGTCAAGCAGCGAGGCGAATCTCCTGAAGGCTGAGGCCGAATATAAACGCGCCAGCGAGCTTTATGAAAAGAAGCTTGTTTCAGATGCGGACATGGATATTGCGAAGGCGACATATCAAAGCGCAAAGGCAACGTTTGCGCAAGCGACGGCGTCATTGAAAGAGGCACGGGAAACGCTGGCGAAAACAACAATCTACTCTCCCATGGACGGTGTGATCAGCCAATTGCTGCGGGAGCTTGGAGAACGGGTTAGCGGGAGCACATTCACGCAAGGTACCGAGATTATGACGGTTGCCGATCTTTCTCAAATGGAAGCCCGTGTCGATGTGGGAGAAAACGATGTGGTCATGGTCACTGTGGGTGATACGGCCCGGATCGAAGTGGACGCCTACCCGGACAAGAAGATCATTGGCCTCGTATCGCAGATAGCGAACACGGCGAAGTCCACCGGGCTTGGGTCCCAGGATCAGGTCATTAATTTCGAAGTGCGGATTCGACTGCAGGCCCAAGAGGGTGTTCAACTGCGGCCGGGAATGTCAATGACGGCCGATATCGAGACCGAAACGCGTAAGAACGTGTTTGCAGTGCCGATTCAGTCGGTGACAGTCCGCCTGCCCAAGATTGAGGCGCCTCCCGAGGAGTCTGCCAACCAAGACAGGGCTGTGCTGGAGAAAAAGTCAAAGAAGAAGGATGAAGAAAAGCTGGATGAAGTCATTTTTGTCGTTGACAATGGCGAGGCGAAGACGGTGGTCGTCAAACGCGGCCTGAGCGACGATACATATGTTGAGATCTCCGGCAATGAGTTGGAAGGGAAAGAGGTGGTTTCGGGTCCCTTCAAAGCCATCAACCGGGATCTGGAAAACGGATCGAAGGTCAAGGTCGACAATAAAGCCGGCCGCCGAATGGGCGCCAATGTAGCTCGGAACTAATATCGCGAGAGGAAACCAATGTCAACCGTTATCAAACTTCATGACATTACAAAGATGTATCAAATGGGGGCGGAAGAAGTGCACGCCCTCAGGGGCATTTCGCTCAACATCGACCGAAACGAGTTTGTCGCGATCATGGGCCCTTCAGGGTCCGGCAAATCGACCCTGATGAATATCATCGGTTGTCTGGACACGCCGACTTCCGGATTGTACGAACTGAATAATGTGAATGTCAGCGAAATGAATGACAATCAGCTGGCACGCATCAGAAACAAGGAAATCGGATTCGTATTTCAAACCTTCAATCTTCTGGCGCGGTCCGACGTCCTTCATAATGTGGAACTTCCGTTGATCTACGGCGGTTATGGATCAGGGGAACGCAAGAAACTCGCAATGGAAGCTATCGAAAAAACGGGATTGGGTGACCGGGCACATCACAAACCCAATGAGTTGTCGGGAGGTCAGCGTCAGCGTGTGGCCATTGCCCGGGCTCTGGTAACACGACCTTCCATCCTGCTGGCTGACGAACCCACGGGAAACCTCGACAGCAAAACAGGTGAAGAAATTATGGGCCTTCTCGATATTCTCCACAAACAGGGGAATACCATCATCCTCGTGACGCACGAGGAAGACATTGCGGCGCACGCCTATCGACGAGTGCGAATCCGTGACGGACACATTGAGTCCGATGAGGCGGTAACGAACAGAAAAACAGTCGTTCACCCACCCCTGGCAACGGCCTGACATGCAATTCTACATCGATCAAGTCAAAGAAGGTCTTCTCATCGCGTTCGCCGCGATTCGGGCGAACAAGATGCGATCAGTGCTCACCACTCTGGGAATTGTTATTGGTATTGTCTCGGTGACACTGATGGGAACTGCAATCGAGGGATTGAATCGCGCATTCAATAAGTCGATTGCAGTCATTGGCGCAGATGTCCTCTATGTCCAGAAATGGCCATGGGGTGGAGGAGGAAACTGGTGGGAGATCAGAAATCGAAAGGATCTTCTCATCCAGCATGCACGAGCAATCGAACGAAACGCCCAAAACGTCCGCAGTGTTTCGCCGATCACGGGCACCGGAAGAAACGTCAAGTACGGCGGCAAAGTGGTTGAAAATGTTGTGATCCTTGGAACAGATGCGGACTTCATCGAAACCACGAATGCGAACGTAGCTCTCGGACGTTTCTTGACGCCAATGGAAGCGGATGGTGGAAGGCCCATTTGTGTACTTGGCTCGGAAGTCGCGGAAGCACTCTTTCCTGTGGAGACGCCGATCGGTAAAACGGTCAAAGTGGGGAACTACCCATATCGTGTTGTAGGCGTTTTGGAAAAACAGGGAAGTTTCTTGGGGATAGCCAGCTTCGACAACAGGGTCTATCTGCCCATTACGCGGTTCTTCAAGGAATTCAGAAGCCGCCGCGGCGGAATTGAAATTTGGGTGAAGGCAGCTTCGGCGACCAACGTTGATGAGACTAAGGAAGAAGTGAGGGGGATTCTCCGGAACGTTCGCAAGGTCGCCCCCGGCAAAGAGGACGATTTTGCAATCAATCAACAGGAGTTCTTTATCCAGACATTCAATCAGATTGGCGGAGTCATTGCCGCCGTAGGCCTCTTTATCACGGGACTTGCTCTCTTTGTCGGCGGCATTGGCATCATGAACATCATGTTTGTCTCTGTTACGGAGCGAACGAAAGAAATCGGAATCCGAAAGGCAATTGGGGCACCGAAGCGAAGCATCCTGATGCAGTTTCTTTTTGAATCGGCTGCCATTTGCCTCATTGGCGGAGTCATTGGAATCATGATTGCATTTCCACTGAGCCTTATCATCGATCAGATACTTCCCACCGCAATGCCGTTGAGCATCGTCGGTATCGCGTTGCTGATTTCTGTCTTCGTCGGGGTGGTTTCGGGATTTCTCCCCGCATATCGGGCATCCCGGATGGATCCGGTCGATGCTCTCAGGTACGAATAATCTATGCTTCTCGGCGAAATCATCAGAATAGCGCTCAATGCTCTTCGGGCAAACAAGCTCCGGTCGGTGTTGACTCTGCTGGGCATTGTCGTTGGAGTGTTCTCCATTATCGGAGTTATGACGGCCGTGCGTGTTCTTCAAAATTCCATTGAAAGCGGCCTCAGCAACCTCGGCTCTAGCACGTTTCAAATCCAGAAGTTTCCCGCTATGGCCAGCAGGAGCGAGTGGATGAAAGCGCGCCGGCGAAAGGACATTCTGTACGAGCAGGGATTGAAGTTGAAGGATAGAATGACGCTGGCTCAATATGTGGCGCTCGAGGCATGGGATGGCGGGAACGTGATTCAATACGCCGGTGCAAAGACGAATCCCAACGTCAGCGTTGCTGGAGAAGAACCTGAAGGGCTCCCAACGAACAACTGGACTGTGAAGGAGGGTCGGGGCCTCACGGACAACGATCTTCGCTATGCAGCCAATGTCGTGATTCTTGGTCCGGAAGTCGTCAAAAAGCTTTTTCCGCTGGGCGATCTTGATGCCATCGGAAAGGACGTCCGGATTGGCTCTGACCGTTACAGAGTCATAGGCACCTTCGAACCAAAAGGTGCAAGTCTCGGAGGCGACAGCGACAATCGAGTCGTTATTCCTCTGACCGCCTTCTTTGAATCTTTCGGAAGATACCGGGATCTGCATATCATGATCAAGGCAAAGGATGCATTGGTGTATGATGACTGCCTCGAGGAGGCGCGATTTCACCTCAGAACAATTCGCAGTGTCGCACCGGCCGAAGAAGATGACTTCTCCATTTTTTCCAACGACACGCTCATTTCAACGTTCAATGAGTTCACACTCTACGTGAAGCTGGGGATTGGATTCATCAGCTTCATCTCTCTCGTTGCTGCCGGGGTCGGAATCATGAACATCATGCTGGTCTCAGTGACGGAACGTACCAAGGAAATCGGTATCCGAAAAGCTATCGGCGCGCAGAAGAGAAACATCCTTGCTCAGTTTATCACCGAGGCAATCGTTCTGTGTCAGGTAGGAGGACTGGTTGGTATTCTTATCGGCGTTCTGGCAGGAAATCTCGTCGCACTTCTGTTCGATTTTCCCCCGACTTTCCCCTGGGATTGGGCGTTTATTGGATTTGCCCTGTGCGCCTTTATAGGAGTGGTGTTTGGAGTGTATCCCGCCTGGAAAGCTGCAAACCTCGACCCCGTGGACGCGTTGCGGTACGAATAACAAGTGCGGAGTTCGGAGTGCGGAATGCGAATCTAAGTCCGCGATTTGTTTGCGCGTGCGGTCTTGATTGATGTAACCACAATTGCGAGTAGCTCACTTCCTTCTCTGAAGAGAGGCGCAAGCGAGGAATGATCCACCAGCTTGGCCTCTGCAAGCAGTTCCATCCAATACAAGCTCTCGTCCGCTTCTTCTTCTACCGTTCCCATTTTTGAAATGAAATCCGCTCTTGATTTCGCTCTGCATGCTGCCCGGTAGTTTGCGCCAACCGACGTCCCCGCCCGAAGAATCTGTCCCCCGATCGTTCTGGAAATCCTGGTTTCCGGCAGTCTGTCTACCAAGGTGATTATCGATAATGCAAAAGCTTTGGTCCTGTCCTTCAGGTTTTCGTGTGACATGGTTCCCCCCAAGTTGATTGTGACAAGTGGTTCTGTTACTCCGCATTCCGCACTCCGCATTCCGAATTCGAATCACGCTTTCATCCTCTTTCCTTTTTCTTCCTCAGAAAAAATCCATCCGACAAGTTTCCCCGGCTCAATTCGGCCAAAGTTGTTCCAGTATTGCTTTGTCCGCTGAAATCGCGAGGATGAGTCGTTCGCGGGGATCGTTCCCGTGGATTTGAACATCTCTTCGAAACGCCATTTCCACCGCTCCATATTCTGAATTCTCAAATCGATCCAACCGTCATGGGCCCATGCATTCACTGATTTATCCGTGATGCGAAGCTCATTTTCGCCCCGGTGGGGGGGAATCTTGATCTCGCCTCCGCGGAGGAGAGTTTTCCCGTCAGGTAACAGAATGGGAATTCCAATGGATATGATCCGGGAGCGCACATCGCTGTTCCTTTTGACCAGGATCTCCAGGGAGGTCGAGAGGTCTTTTGCCGTTGCTTTTCGAACCGCCGTCATGGTCCCAAAGGCGAGTTCAAGAAGATGCGCTTCATACAGGAGTTTTGATAGGCGGGGTGGTCCAAGAATCTCAAATGCTACGCTCCTGGTCTTATGCTCTTCTTCGAGTCGTTTTAACTCCTGAATCGCGCTTTCGAAAAGAAAGCCCGCACGGTACGTCGGATTCAGCGTGGCGTTGTCGAGAGCATTGATGATGTCGTGGCCGGTGTTTCCCCCGCGAATCTCGTAAATGACATTCTCCGCGATTTCTTCGGGAGTCACGAACTCCATCTGACCGGGAGTGGCTATTACTTCGAACTCGCCTCTGGAGAAAATTCCGTTTTCACCCGTGTCGATGAATACCGAACGGAGGGGCTGCTGCAGGGATTTCCACGAACCATTGTCCTGTTTGAGTTTGAGGGCTCCTTTGAGCTCAATACCGTTTTCCGGGGGGCAATCGACCAACTCGATCACCTTTCCCCGCTTCTTCACCTCGCCAAAACCGATGCGCTTCCAGGCTATTGCAGCCGCGGGTTTGATTTCCTTGGTGATGGGGGCGTCGGGAGTCCGTCCCATAAGGAATAGTAATAACGTATGGGCCCCGGCGACGGACGACTTGCTCAGAAGAACACTCGACGGCCGTTCTTCACTATGGGTGTAGGGGATGTTGAGTCCCATCCCCCCGGTTCCACTTGTGCCAATTTTGACATAGATGCGAGTCCCCACCCGCTGCATGGAGCGATAAAGAAGCTGCACGTGTCGAATCAGTTGAGGAGTGTATTGCGTTGCAAGAAGGCGCTCTGTCACCTCAAAGAGACTGGATTCCTTTCCCGCCCGGCTGGCCTTTAAGGCTTTCCGTACTTCTCGAGAAACCTGAAAAAGGTCTTGATAGGCAATCGCTGTAGCCGAATTGATTGAATCAACCACGATCTCCGGTTTGTATTGCGACAACAGCTTGAAGATTGCAGATCGCTCGATGACTTCAGCCGACAGTTCGTCGAGAAGATCATCAATGAGTTTCTGCCTTTTGATGTCGTTTCTCAAGATTTCCTCGCGGGGCAGATCCTTGAATTCGTGACGGGTAAAAATGTTTCCCCACCACGGAACAAAGAAATTCTTCCCGGCTTTCGGAAATTCCCTTCGCAGTAACTCCACCGCTTCGTTCGCTTCCCGCTCAAGAAGTGATGTGACGATGATCCGCTTTGGCGATTGTTCCATCATTTTGCGAACAACAGCTGAGCCGACCAGTCCCCATCCTCCGAGAACAAGTACAGTTCTGTTTTTGATATCCATAGATAGGTTCTATCCGTTTAGAATTCGTTAAGCATTGAAAGTTGAAGGTTAAACGTTAAACGTGGAACAAGGAGTTGCCTTATTCAAGGATCATGAATCGAGATTCGCGAACTTGAATCCCTTTCTCTTTGAACCGACAAGGTAAGCGATCAATCGAGCAATCCGCTGCGCTGCAGAAGACGCCATCGCGATCAGGGCATCAAATGCTTGTTGATCAACGTAATGCCGATCGCGTGCGACCCAAAGGAGACTCCGCAACTCTCCAAGGGATCCTTTCGCAATCGAAAGGAAGTGGACACCTCACCACACAACCTCTCGATCTAGCGAGGCACGACCGTATCGTACCAGGGTTTCTTGTCCCTGCTTCCGAGTTCATCAATGTGAACATGCTTCGCTTCGGTGTATTCCTTCAGCCCCTCAATGCCAAATTCCCGTCCTACACCGCTTTGTTTGTAACCTCCGAAGGGAGCTTTCTCGCTGATGAGATGCCACTCATTGATCCAAACAGTTCCGGCTCTTAATTGGCGGGCAACCCTGAGGGCCCGCTCTTTGTTCCTTGACCAAACACCGCCGCCCAGGCCGTACATCGAATCATTGGCAAGGGCAATCGCCTCTTCCTCAGTTTGATACTCGATCACGGAGAGAACCGGGCCAAAGATCTCCTCCCTGGCAATGGTCATGGAGTTCTTTACCTCGGTGAAGATTGTCGGTTGAACAAAGAAACCCTTCGACAGGGCCGCATCGGTGGTCGGGTTGCCCCCGGCTGCGAGGGTCGCACCCTCCTGTTTTCCTTTTTCAATGTAGTCCAGAATCTTCTTTTGCTGCTGCTTTGAAATTACGGGTCCCAGATCGGTCGCGGGGTTTCCGGGATCGCCCAGGACGAGTTTCTTCGTTTTCGCGAGGAGCTTCTGCATGAACGTTTCGGAAACAGAGGAAGGAAGAAGCAAACGCGTTCCTGCTTCACAGCATTGCCCCTGATGATAGAAGATCGCATACATCGCGCCGTCGACTGCCAGATCGATATCGGCGTCATCCAGAACAATGTTGGCCGATTTGCCCCCGCATTCAAGGGTCACTTTCTTGAGGTTTCCGGCTGCCAAAGCCATGATTTTCTTCCCGACGGCAGTCGAACCTGTAAATGAAATCTTGTCAACCAGGGGATTCTTCACGAGTTCCTCGCCCGCATCGTTGCCAAATCCCGGAACGATGTTGACCACACCTTTGGGCAAGCCAACCTCATGGATAATTGCAGCCAGTTCCATGGCTGTGCATGGTGTGAGCTCTGACGGTTTCAAGACAACAGTGTTGCCGGCCGCGAGGGCGGGACCCAACTTCCAGACAGCCATCTTGAGCGGGAAATTCCACGGGATGATTGCCCCAACAACGCCAATGGGCTCGCGAACGAGGAGGTTCTGACTGAAGCCCGGTTTTCCGAGCCCCTCGATGGGTTCCGTCATCTCGAGAGTGGCAAGCTTGGAAAAGTAGTTCATCGCGCGGGCCGACAAGTATACATCTTCTTTGGCCTTCCTGATCGTTGAACCTGAATCGGCAACCTCGAGGGCAACAAGATCTTTGGTCTTTTCGTTAATCTTGTCGGAAATGGCCTTCAGGTAGGTGCTTCGCTCCTCTTTTGGCATTCGCGGCCAGGGTCCCTCGTCGAAGGCGCTGCGCGCTGCCTTGACGGCATTTCGCACATCATCTGCCGAGGCGCGCGCCACGGTCGCAACAACCTCCTGGTTGAATGGGTTCACCGATTCAAAGGTCTGGGCCGAAACCGAATCGACAAACGATCCGTCAATAAAGAGTTGATAGTGTTTCATTCCCTCTCCGTTTACACTCTCGTCAGATGGTATACAAGCGACTGGAAGCTATTTCAAAGACTCTCAGCGTGACACACTCGCGTTTCTGAGATGAGTTCTACTCCCGCACAAGTTTCTGTACATATTCGTAGAACCGCGTCACTTCCTGCTGATATTCTTCTCCTGTTCCGGGACCTTTGAAGCCCCAGTGTAGGTGCTCCACCTTCCCTTTCTTGTTGATGAAAATGGAAGTTGGGTACGCAAAGAAATCTTCAAGCTGGCCATGAATCTTCGCATCTACATTCAATGCGTCAAGGCTTCCTGAATAGACGAGGGGAAAAGTTAGTCCGTGCCTTTTTCGGTAGATGTCAAGGTTTCCTCTTGCCACGGTAACATCGTTCGTTACTTCGAAAGAGAGACCGATAATCTCGAGGCCTTTGTCTTTGTATTCTTTATACAACTGTTCGAGAAGAGGGGCTTCATCAAGACAGTTGTGACACCATGTTCCCATGATATCCACGATCAACGCTTTCCCCTTGAATCGGGGATCGGAACTCCGCATGGAATCGCCGTCTGCCGTGACCCCTGCAAATACAAACGGTGCCGACGGATTCCGCATCCGGGTGCGGCGCGGATCAAGAGGTTTTGAGGGGATGGATGGCCGGGAAACAAGAGAAAAAACCTGAGGCGGAAACTGGCGCGCATAGTATTTTCCTCTCCATTGCCCCTCGCGTTGCTCAAGTTCAATCAGGTTCGCCTGCCAGCCCGTGAATCTCCCGACACGAGCGGTTGTTCCGCTTTGCGTTCCCACCATCAATCCGTGATCCCCGCTCGGATCGATGAAGGTCCCGAAGACAGAATCACCCCTCGTCCAGAATTTTGCCATCGTCGTGCTGTCGATTCCATCCGGATTGTTGTAGTACACCTGGAACGTTCCCACGAGGTGCACTCCCGGTGGTGAAGAAGCGGCAGGCTTTGCCGGTTCAGCGGGTTCCGGGGACGCGGAAAATTCAAGTCGGACGGTGTCTTTTCGATATCGGAAGAAAGCGCCATTCCACGATTTGCCATCCCATTTCCCATGCATCGCGGCGCCGTATTCAGAAAGAATGATGCTCAAAGAATCCCCATTGCGGCTGATTTCCGGGATTGCGGTTCGTTCTTCTCCAACAAGGAATGACCCGGATGGCGGCGAGGATGCGAAATCGATCTCGAGACGAAGTGGAAGCTTTTGATTCTCGGCCAGTATGATCGTGCCTGACCACGTGGCGCGCTCGGGTATTGGTTTTTGGCAGGCAAGGAGGAGCAGAAGAGGGAAGCAGAACAACGCCCATCGTTTCATGAAGCCGTTCTCCAAATAAGGAACCACGCGACGGAAAGGATGCCGCACCCTCTAAAAATAGCCAGGGTGTTTTGACGTCCCGAAAGCGGAAAAGAACACAATACCTAACAACAAAACGGATTGTACCGTAAAGAACCAGTTCATCTGTTTGTTCAAATATTTGAGGTTTTTCTCATCTTCTTCAGTTCCGGTGTTTTCTGCAAGATTCCGGACGATGTGCATCCTCTTTCGGCTCATGAGAGGTCCGAACACCGTTCCATTCACGAGCATGACGCCAAAAAGGACGATCTTGATGACCAGCCATCCTTGTTGGTACCAGACTACGGGGGTTTCGTAATACAAGTTGAGAATATTCCCAATCCCGGTCGCAAGCAACAGGAAAGCGGCCAGAGGGGACAGGATGGCTATTGTTCTCATCATCGAGCCGACGGAAATCCTGATATCCGTGTCTTGTGCAGCCGTGAATCGAAGATTGAGAAACCATCCTGCTACAACAGCAGTCGTTATGAGCCCGAATCCAAGAAGATGGAAATAGAAGATGAATGAGCCGGACATGATAATGTGGGTAGACAAATACGATGCAACAAGATAGGAAAAGAAGAGTCAAAAAAGGAAGGAAAAAGGGACGCGCAGGGTCCCATCGGAAGCAACTCTGCGCGTGGACTTGCTGCCATTCACTGGACGGTCACGGTCTCCCAAAACATCCCGCTTGAAATCATCGTTGACAGGCGCGTCAGATTTCGTGACCGTCACTTCGACTTGGGCGGTCACGAACCATTTCGTGACCGTCACTTGCCGCTATTTTTCTCTCACAATATCACCAACCTGAAAATCTTTTCCGTCGACAACTGTCGCCTTGGCAGCCTTGCCCTTCAGCATATCCTCGGTCACTCGAATCTGCCCTACTTTTGTTTCTTCACTTCCGAGGCTAAGTCCGGTATCCGGATCTTTGATTTCCTCTCCGACGCGGTAGATTGCGAATTCCATTCCGGTCTTCACATTGCCTTCAGACCCGGGTTTGATAAGTACCGTTCCGTCCGCATTGATCTTCAGGATTTTTCCTGACCAGGGAATTTTCTCCATGTTGTCTTTGATAAGATCCACGCAGCCGTTTACGGCTTTACGGGCGGCTTTCCCTATATCCGTATCGTCCCAGGAGTTGGCGTTGCTGAAATCAATGTCCTCGAAGCGGACGCTAATGCCGGTCGACGATTCTTCGCCTTCTTCATTCTCCGCCGCTATGATTTCGCCCGTACTGATATTCACCAGTCTGATATCGACAACAGCCCGCGCCTTGCGGCTTGAGACATTTCCGCCGAAGAGAGAAACTCCGCCTCCCACATTACTCTCCTTCACCCCAAATTCCGAGACACTGCCAATGACGAACAGCTCGGCGCCAAGGATCTTGCCAATTTTGGCTGCCGTTTCCGGAGTGACCATGGAAGAATTGCTGAACTCCTGCTCCTGTGCAATTTTCTCCATTTCCTGCCGTTCCAGGACCAGAAAAGAGCCGGATTTTACCAATGCCGTCACCAGCATGTCGGCGACTCCATCGCCGATATTGTTCCATCCTGTTCCGCTTCTGTCGTCGAATCGGGCGACCGCAACCCGTTTCTTGAGTTGTGATTGAAGTGGAACTGTGATTGCGATGGCCACAATCGATAAGAAAAACAACCGCACGAAGTATTTCATAGGATCTCCTGAGAGACAAAATTGATGGACATGCACTGCGGGTGCAGAAAGGTACGAAATCTACAATAAGAAACAAGACCGCTTCCCGGTGTCATCGGGAGTTTCTTCTTGCTCATTCCAACTGAAGAACCTATATTCTCTCTGTTTTGTTATTACGGGAACTGCGAGAAAGAGTGTGGAGTCTATGAAAAGAAATCTTCTGGTAAGAATGACGATTGTGTTTGTCGCACTGAGTGGCGCTTCGCCAGCGCAGTCGCGCCCAACGGGGGCGAGCGAGCTCGCTGTTGCCCTCAAGAAGCTGAATGTTCTGGGTTCAGCGCTCTATGTGGGAGCTCATCCCGACGATGAGAATTCAGCGGTCATTGCCGCGCTTGCCAAGGGCCGGATGGTCCGCACCGCGTATCTTTCGATGACTCGTGGAGAGGGTGGGCAAAATCTGATTGGATCCGAGCAGGGAGATCTCCTCGGGGTCATTCGAACGCAGGAATTGCTCGCTGCGCGTCGAGTCGACGGAGGAGAACAGTTCTTCACACGCGCCATCGATTTCGGCTACTCGAAGACTTCGGAGGAAACCATACGGATCTGGGGACGGGAGAAGATTATTGCCGATATCGTGTGGACGATTCGCTCGTTCAGACCCGACATCATCATGACACGATTTCTTGACACGCTTGGGGGGCACGGGAATCACACATCTTCGGCTATTCTTGCTCGTGAGGCGTTCCTTGCCGCAGGGGATCCCACTCAATTCCCTGAGCAACTCCGATTCGTAAAACCGTGGCAGCCGAAACGAATTGTTTTCAACATATTTCGTTTTGGGGGTACGGGAATGGAACCGGGCAAGCAATCGGTCAAACTGGACGTCGGAGAGTACAGCCCTCTTCTTGGAGAATCTTTTTCGGAGATTTCCGGTCGGAGCCGAAGCATGCACAAGAGCCAGGGCTTTGGTGCGGGCCAAAACCGTGGATCGAGTTTGAACTATTTTCACCCGACCGCGGGTGAGTCCGCCCGTATGGATTTGTTTGATGGGGTAGATATGGGCTGGTCCAGGGTCAAGGGAGGAGAGAGGATTGGATCAATTCTCTCAACGGCTGCAACCCGATTCAATCCCGAGAGGCCTTGGGAGAGCATACCCCAGCTCCTCGACGCGTTGAAGGAAATGAAGAATGCAGGACCGGATCCGTGGATCGATCTGAAGAAGAAAGAACTGACCGAAGTCATTCTCGGATGTGCAGGTGTTTGGACGGACGCGCTGGCATCGGACTACGAAGCAGCCCCGGGATCAAGAATCGGAGTCACTGTGTCGGCACTCAGTCGTTCAGATGTTTCTCTGGTGCTCCAAAGTATCAGGATCGCAGGCGCGAACCTGGATACGCTGGTACAGCAGCGTCTCGTCAATAACACTCCAATCCAAACGGCGCTGTCGGTCGTTCTTCCGAAGAATACTCCCTATTCACAGCCGTACTGGTTGGAGAATGAGCCTGAGCATGGAACTTATGTCATCAGGGATCAGATGCTGACAGGGAAGGCGGAAAATCCTCCGGCTCTCACCGCGACTCTCTCAATCCTCGTCGGGGGGGAAACAGTCACTGTCGATGTTCCGGTAAGACATAGGTGGGTCGACCCGGTCAAAGGGGAGCAGTACCGACCCTTTATCGTCGTTCCGGCTGTGACTGTCACTCCCGCAAGTGCGAGCCTTGTTTTTTCTGATAGAACTCCTCAGGATATTCGGGTGATCGTCACTTCCCACGAAGAAAAGGTGAAGGGAACAGTCAGACTCGATGTTCCCCGCGGTTGGAAGGTGAGTCCCGCGTCGATCCCGTTTGACTTCACAAGGAAGAGAGACGAACATGCTCTCACGTTTTCCGTCGAGCCCCTCGACGGCGCACCGTCAGGCGAATTCGTTGTCATTGCTGAAAGCGAAGGCAGCCGATTCGAGCGGGGGATGTCTGTCGTCTCATATCCTCATATACCAATTCAAGCGGTCTTTCCGGCTTCAAAAGGAAAACTCGTGCGCGTCGACCTGAAGAGGTCGGGACAGCATCTTGGCTACGTCATGGGTTCGGGCGACGAAGTGCCCAAGGCCTTGGAACAAATCGGCTATGAAGTGAAGCTCCTCACTGATGATGACCTGGAGTTTGGCGACTTGGGCGCATATGACGCCATCGTTGCAGGTGTCCGTTCTTATAACACGCGGCCAAAGTTGAGGGCACATCAGGAGAGGGTGATGGACTATGTGAAGAACGGGGGAAGGTACGTTGTCCAGTATGTGACCTCCCAACGTGGGGAAACGTCAAACATGGGGCCGTATCCCTTCAATGTTTCCCGTGACCGGGTGACAGTTGAGGAGAGTCCCGTGGCATTTGTCAACCCCGGGCATCCGGTTCTTACAATGCCGAACAGGATTTCAGAAAAGGATTTCTTCGGGTGGGTTCAGGAACGAGGGCTCTATTTTGCCGATTCGTGGGACAAGCAATACGATGCGGTGCTTGAATGTCATGATCCTGGCGAGCCCCCCAGACGGGGCGGACTTCTTTATGCGGTGCACGGAAAAGGAGTCTACATCTTTACAGGGTATGCTTTCTTCCGACAGCTCCCTGCAGGGGTTCCCGGAGCTTACCGGTTGTTTGTGAATCTCATTTCGAAGAACAAGTGACAGTCGATCAGAAACCCCAGCAACCGTCCCAAACCGGAGAAGATCTCTCCGACAGGCCTCCGTTTTTTTCCTCGTGGTCCAGGGTCTATGCTTCCGTCCTTTCCTTCCTCGCTTTCCTTATTCTTCTGTTCTATCTGTTCATGAAGGCGTATTCATGAGAACGACCGACTGGATTGTTCTCGCACTCACACTCGCATCGATTGTCGGTTACGGTATCTACAAAGGTCGGGGAAGCCGGAACCTGAGCGGCTATTTGCTGGCCGACAGGCAAATGCGCTGGTATACGGTCGCGTTGTCAATCATGGCGACGCAGGCAAGTGCCATCACATTCACCTCGACTCCCGGGCAGGCGTTTGTCGACGGAATGAGGTTCGTGCAGTACTACTTTGGCCTTCCGATTGCGATGGTAATTCTCTCCATCACTGCCGTGCCGATTTTCCACAAGCTGAAAGTGTTCACGGCGTACGAATACCTCGAACACCGATTCGATGTCAAGACAAGGACTCTGACGAGTATTCTTTTCATGATTTCGCGGGGCATCGGTGCCGGGATGTCAATCTATGCTCCGTCGCTCGTACTTTCGGTCATGCTCGGAATCGACATTCGGCTCACATCGACCATCATAGGCGGCGCCATTATCATTTACACAACGTCCGGGGGGATCAAGGCCGTCAACTGGACCGATTTCCAGCAGCTTCTCATCATCATGGGAGGCATGACGATCGCTTTTGTCATGACGATTGTGCTGCTGCCATCCGACATTTCCTTTTCCGATGCGCTTTCGGTCGCGGGGGTTGAGGGACGGCTGAATATCATCGATTTCTCCTTCGACCTTGGTAACCGGTACAACTTCTGGTCCGGTATCGTCGGCGGGACGTTTGTGGCGCTCGCCTATTTTGGCACCGACCAGTCGCAGGTTCAGCGTTATCTCACCGGACAGTCAGTGACCCAAAGCCGGCTTGGATTGATGTTCAATGGCCTGGCGAAAGTGCCGATGCAGTTTTTTATTCTGCTGATCGGAGTGATGGTCTTTGTGTTTTATCAGTTCACCGCACCGCCGCTGTTTTTCAATCCGGTTGAAACGGAAAAGGTGAAATCCGGACCATTGCGACCCGAGTATGAAGTACTCGAGGATCGCTATCGTGTGGCGGGTGAGACCAAGGCCGGGCGGATACGGGAATACCTCGCGGCGCAGGAACAGGGTGCTGCGGAGAAGATTGCAGAATCGAAGGATCAGCTGCGGAAAGCCGATCAGGAGCTTCATGAACTGCGTGCCTCCGCCATTGAGATTCTGGAAACCAACAATGCCGATACCAATGACACCAACTACGTTTTTCTTTCATTTGTCGTGAAGTACCTTCCGGCGGGGCTGGTGGGGTTGATCTTTGCCTGCATCTTTTCTGCTTCCATGTCTTCCGCGTCCGGCGAGCTCAGTGCTCTTGCGACAACCTCGGTGGTCGACGTGTATCGCCGGCATTTGAAAACGACGAAGGACGAAAACCACTATTTGCTGGTTTCACGCTTCGCGATGGCGGGGTGGGGGATTTACGGCATTCTCTTTGCCCAGCTGGCAAGCGGTCTCGGCTCTCTCATCGAGGCCGTGAACATCATCGGCTCGCTCTTCTATGGAACCATGCTGGGTGTATTTTTGGTCGCGTTTTATTTGAAAAGGATTTCCGGGACGCCGGTCTTCGTCGGGGCTGTCGTGAGCGAAATTGTCATCTTCTCTCTGTTTGCCTGTGAACAACTCGGTTTGGTCTCTCTGTCGTGGCTCTGGTACCCGGTGGCCGGATGCGGTACCGTCATCCTCTCTGCCTTATTGCTGCAAGCCCTGTTGCCACACCGGCGACCAAAATAAAAAAGGCGATTCAGAGAATCGCCTTGTGTCGCTGACGCCTGCTCACTTCTATTTCTTCCACTCCGCTACCATCTTTTCCACATCCGCAATTTGCAGACGCTGACCTTCAGGCAGCTTCGAGATGTCTCTGGCCTTCATTATTTTTAGTCCCTCTTCTGCCGCAGCAATCGCCTCGGATTTCTTTCCGTCGAGTGCCAGAAGCTCTGCTTTCGTCCTAAGATTGAAGAAGTTCCGTTCCAAAGCGAGCGAACGATCAATCCATCCCATTGCTTCCTTCAGGTACATCTTGCTGTCGAGCGCGGTCCTGGCTGCGGAGTTAAAAACGCTCCATGTGCCGACAGACGCCTGCAGCTTGGCAAGAAGGTTGAATTCGATCTTGAATGGAATCCGCACAGTCTCCCATGCCAGGACAACCGTCGCCGATGCGTACGTCAAATCGGTAAAGTGAAAAGACATCCACTCCTCGTGCGGGCCTTTTTCGGGTTTGACCGTGAATCGAAGTGTGTCGAACTTCTCTTCATAAATAGTTCCCCAGTTCTTCACCTCGGAATTGAACACAACGGTCCACTCCTGTTCACCCGGGATTGTCACAAACCGATATGTCCCGGCGCGAAGCCGTTTTCCAGCAATGGTAACGTCGTCACTGAATGTAAAAAGCGTGGGTTCGTTCGCCCCGGCCCGCCATATTTCTCCGTAAGCCAGCAGTGCGCCAGAGCCCTTTGGACCCCAAATTGTCCGTCCTTTCACGCCCGGTCTGTGATAGTATATGTTGACTTCACTGAGGCCGACTACTTGCGTGATGCTCGCCCCCTGGCTGATCCGCGGCGTGCGAAGCTGGGGAAGCTTGGGGGACTGCGCAGGTTGCGCGATGGCACCATCCTGCGCAAAGATAAACGCGACCACAGCAAGCAGGAAAATCATTGCTCGTTTCATTGTTCCTCCTTTAGGTATGAAATGACAGTCTCAATGCTCATCTTCCCTTCGCTCTATGAAAGAGAAAGGTGGGATGTCTGCCCACCGGGGCGGGCATGGGATGAGTTCGATCAGCTCGGAAGCCCCTTTTTCGCCACGGACTCCATGACCTCGCAGAACCGATCGAGTTCCTTGAGAGTCGTGTACACGTTGGGGGTAATGCGTAATCCCTTGAATTCATCGTGGATGATCGGCACGACGAAGATTTTGTGAGTATTCATCAAATACGACCCTAGCGCCGAAGGATCGATTCCCTCGATTTCGATATTGGCGATGCCGCAGGATTGTTTCGGGTCGAAGGATGTGTTGTAGCGAACTTTCGGAAGATCCTTGAGGTTGTTCATCCAGTAACGGGAAAGGTATCTCATCCTTTCTTCTTTTCTCTTGGGCCCGATTCCCTGATGAAACAAGATCGCCTCTCCGATGGCGAGTCTCATCGCAGCCGAATGAGTTCCAATTTCCTCGAATTTCCTGATATTGTCCGCCTGGTTCTTGTCCGCGGCCATCAGCGGCCAGATTTTCTCGATCTTGTCTTTTTTGACGAACAACAGGCCCGTGCCTTTTGGCGCGAAGAGCCACTTGTGCAAACTTGTCCCGAAATAATCGCATCCGAGGTCGGCTTGTTTGAAATCGAAATGTGCAAAAGAGTGTGCCCCGTCGACAATGACTTCTATTCCCTTGGATCGGGCCATGTCGCAGATTTCTTTAACGGGGACAATCTGACCCGTCAAATTGATCATATGAGAAATGAGAATCACCTTTGTACGAGGAGTAATTGCCTTTTCAAACGCAGCAGTAATCTCACTCAGGTTTTTTGGGGGGATGGGAATTTTGATCATGTTGAGTCTGATCCCTTCCCTGTGTTCCCGCTGACGGAATGTCGTGAGCATCCGACCATAATCCTGGGTCGTTGTGAGAATCTCATCGCCGGACTTGAGATCCATCCCCATTTGGATGATTTCAAGAGATTCCGAAGCGTTCCGGGTGATTGCGATCTCTTCCTTGTCGCACCCGAAGACCTTCGCCAGTCCAGCCCTCACGGTTTCCGATTGCGGTTCCAGAATCTGCCACATGGTGTATGCGGTCAAGTCTTCCTGTTCCCACGTGTAATGCACGAAGGCCTCCGTGACGATGCGCGGAGAAGGGGAGACTCCGCCGTTATTGAGGTTTGTGATTCCGCGGGTCACAGTGAAGGAACGCTGAATGTCGAACCAGAAATCCTCGTCCATCGCGGCTTGCTGGGGAGTGAGATGGGCAACTCGCTTTGTGGCGGCATGAAGATCGTCCAGCAATGAGGCAACGGTTGCCGAGGTCAGCGTGGCAAGGCCGACCCCCCTGCCCACCATCGAAAGGAAATTGCGCCGCGAATATTCTTTTGCGTGCGACAAAACTTGTGTGTCCATGACTCCTCCTTGTGTGTCGCTC
>DATECW010000111.1:0-10568 GCA_035286705.1 Bacteroidota bacterium | reverse complement strand
CAACAGGCTGATCATCAACTTCAAAGCGCAAAGGAGGAGCTCCAGCGGGACGTCGATGCGGCGAAACAGAAGCTTCGCTCTGAAGTCGCCGATCTTGCGGTGAACGCCGCAGGGAAAATCCTCGATGAAACGCTGGATGAGGCAAGACACAAGAAACTCGTCGACAAAGTCCTCAGTCAATTGCCGAAAAACTGATGGCCAACTTTCGAATTGCAGCACGATACGCCGAGGCCCTGATCACGGCAGCAGAAGAGCAGCAACTGCTCGATCGCGTTGCCGCTGACATGAAGGCACTTGAGGAAACGATGCGGAAATCGCGTGAGTTTTCGCTCTTTCTCAAGAATCCGATCGTCAAGCGCGAAAAGAAACAACGTGTCCTTTCGGAGCTTTTCGGCAAGGCGCTTCATGCGATGACGGTGGGCTTTCTAGTCCTCCTGGCGGAAAAAGGACGTGAGGAATTTCTCCAGGATATCTGCACGCAGTTCTTTGCTCTGCACGATGCAAGGCTCGGGATCGTGAACGTGAAGATAAAGTCGGCCACGGAACTGTCCGCAGACCAGAAGAAGAACATTCAAACGCGATTTGAAGAACTCACCCGGAAGAAGGTCCGATTGGATATGACCGTCGAGAAGGGGCTCAAAGGCGGGTTTCTTGCGCGCGTTGAGGATACGGTGTTCGACGGCAGTGTGAAACGCCAGCTGGAACTGCTCAGGGAACGATTTATGGGTGTGAATGCGAATTAACGAAGCTCGCAACTGAAGAATATCAAGGAACAACAATGGCAGAAGTGAGACCAGACGAAGTATCCGCCATACTGCGGAAACAACTCTCCGGCTTTGAAAAAGAAGTCGACGTGTATGATGTTGGCACCGTTCTCCAGGTCGGTGACGGCATCGCCCGAATCTTCGGCCTCTCGAAAGTCATGGCGAGTGAACTGATCGAATTCCCCGGAAATACGTTCGGCATGGCCCTGAACCTCGAAGAAGATAACGTCGGATGTGTTATCTTCGGCGAAAGTTCGCACGTAAAGGAAGGGGACACTGTCAAGCGAACGGGACGTGTTGCTTCCCTGCCTGCCGGTGAAGCAATGCTTGGCCGTGTCATCAACCCGCTCGGCGCGCCGATCGACGGCAAAGGTCCTATCAAAACCGAAAAGTTCCTTCCGATTGAGCGAAAAGCCCTGGGTGTGATTCAGCGTCAGCCGGTGAAGGAGCCGCTTCAGACCGGCATTAAGGCCATTGACGCTATGACGCCGATCGGCCGCGGCCAACGCGAACTGATTATCGGTGACCGCCAAACGGGGAAAACCGCAATCGCCATTGACACTATTATCAATCAAAAACATACGCACGGCGAGAAGGCGCGCAAAGAGGGGGTCAAACCGGTCTACTGCATTTATGTGGCGATCGGACAGAAAGGATCGACGGTGGCCCAGGTGGTGGCGAAGCTGGAAGAAACCGGCGCGATGGAATACACGACCGTGATCGCTTCTTCTGCCAGCGATCCCGCACCGATGCAGTTTGTCGCCCCGTATGCCGGGGCCACGCTGGGAGAATTCTTCCGCGACAGCGGCAGGCACGCCCTTGTCATTTACGACGACCTCACCAAGCAGGCACAGGCATACCGCCAAATGTCTCTGCTCCTTCGTCGCCCGCCGGGACGCGAGGCCTATCCCGGGGATGTGTTCTATCTTCACTCGCGGCTGCTTGAACGCGCATCAAAACTCAGCGATGATCTTGGCGGTGGAAGCCTGACGGCCCTTCCGATCATCGAAACACAAGCCGGCGACGTTTCGGCATACATCCCGACCAACGTCATCTCGATCACCGACGGCCAGATCTATCTGGAGTCGAACCTGTTCAACTCCGGCGTTCGTCCTGCGATCAATGTCGGTATTTCGGTCTCCCGCGTCGGCGGAAATGCGCAAATCAAGGCCATGAAGAAAGTAGCCGGACGGTTGCGTATCGAGCTTGCACAGTATCGCGAGCTCGAGGCCTTTGCTAAGTTTGGATCCGATCTTGACAAGTCGACGCAGCAGCAGCTCCGCAGAGGATCAAGGCTTGTGGAACTCCTCAAACAGGATCAGTATGTCCCGATGCCGGTTGAAAAACAGGTTATCAGCATGTTCGGGGGAACGGGTGGATACTTCGATGAAATCTCTCTCGATCAAGTACGGCGGGCCGAGAAGGAGCTTCAGGAATTTCTGGAAATGAAGCACAATGACATTCTTGAGGAGATCGCCCAGAAGAAAGATCTCTTGGAAGAAACACAGAAAAAGCTGCAAACCATCGCAAAAGATTTTCTGGCGAAGTTCAAGACAGCGGCGAAAAGTGCCTGACGTATGGCAACGCTCAGAGAAATACGGAGCCGCATCACGGGTGTAAAGAACACCGAGAAGATCACCAAGGCGATGAAGATGGTTGCCGCGGCAAAGCTGCGGCGTGCTCAGGAGGGAATACTTGCTGCGCGGCCGTATGCACGAAAAATCAGCCGGTTGCTTCGGCACATGGTGACCAAAGTCGATCCTTCACTTCATCCGTTGTTCGCGCCTCGTGAGATTCAGGCTGTTCTGTATGTCGTCGTGACGGCAGACCGCGGCTTGTGCGGAGCGTTCAACGCAAACATCGTCAAGGCCGCCGAGAACGAAATGAGAACAAACGCGGCCGATCTTATGAAAGAAGAAAAGGTCCGTTTCGTGACGGTGGGAAAGAAAGGATTCGAGTATTTCAGCAAGCGCGGATACAAGCTCTATTCCAAATATGTCGGTATCTTCAGCGACCTTGAATTCCAGAAGGCCAGGGGAATCATCGACGAAGTTACGGCGGGCTACCTCAAGGGTGAGTTCGACCGCGTAGTGCTTGTCTACAACGAGTTCAAATCGGTGATACAGCAGCGAATCGTTATCGAACAGCTTCTGCCCGTTCCGCCAGAGGAGGTCGCTCCTGGAGAAGGAAGGAAGTCATTGGCTCAGGTCGATTACATTTACGAACCGTCGAGCAGAGAGATCATCAATGCTTTGGTTCCGAAACATCTGAATTTCCAGATGTGGCGCGTACTGCTCGAATCCAATGCTGCAGAACAGGGGGCCCGCATGTCGGCAATGGACAATGCCACGGAGAACGCCAAGGACATGATCCGGAGTCTTTCTCTCTCATTCAACAATGCGCGACAGGCAGCAATTACGAAAGAATTGCTGGAGATTGTCGGCGGCGCAGAGGCGCTGAAGAAAGCGGGGTAACACAATCCTGCAGTTGACCCCTGCGACCGCTCCCGGGTGACCGGAGCGGTTTTTTTTGTTTCCTGCGAAAGTGGGATTTCGCCAGAAGCGGACCCCTGAGAAGCTGCCGAGAATGCCCAATCCTGCAATGCGGGATTTGAATTCCCAATTTGCCGTGCTAAAGCGGTCGAATTCATTCGATGGCAGAAGGTGTTGAACGCGAAGCAACAAATTCCTCCTTGATTGGGGTGGTTTTTTTCGTTAACTTTAATGCCCTGAAAAATCAGGGTTTGCCCCATTTTGGGGCTTTTTTTGCCATTCCACATGTTCGAAACTCTCAGCCAAAAACTCGAAGCCGTGTTCAAGAAGCTTCGGGGTCACGGGAAGATTACAGAAGAAAACGTGGCAGAGTCCCTCCGGGAAGTACGGAGGGTGCTCCTGGATGCCGACGTGAATCTTCAAGTGGCAAAACAGTTCATTGACAATGTTCAGCAGCGGGCGATCGGACAGGAAGTCCTCTCAAGCATAACCCCTGGCCAGCAGGTCATCAAGATCATCTACGATGAGATGGTGAAACTGCTTGGCGAATCGAAGGCCGACATCGCCGATGCGCAGGCCCCACCCACGATTGTCCTTGTTGCAGGGCTTCAGGGATCCGGGAAGACGACTTTTTCTGCCAAATTGGCGCGGTTTCTCAAGAACAAGGGACGGAATCCTCTTCTGGTGGCAGCCGATATTCACCGCCCTGCAGCGATCGATCAGTTGATTGCCTTGGGCAAACAGATTGACCTTCCGGTCTATTCCGATCGGTCGGCATCCGCTGTCAAGATTGCAGAGGACGCGCTTGAATTCGCCCGCAGGAATATCCGTGATACGGTTATTGTCGACACTGCAGGCCGCATGCATGTCGATGAAGAAATGATGGCTGAAGTCCAGTTGATAAGGGAGAAAATCAAGCCGCACGAGGTTCTCTTTGTCGTCGACGCGATGACGGGGCAGGACGCGGTCAATACGGCAAAGGCTTTCCATGACAGGTTGAATGTGACCGGCCTCGTGTTGACGAAGTTGGATGGCGACGCCCGCGGCGGCGCAGCGTTGTCGATTCGCTCAGTGGTTCAACGCCCGATCAAGTTTATAAGTGTTGGGGAAAAACTGGACGCGCTTGAGCCGTTCCATCCCGACCGCATTGCATCTCGCATTCTCGGAATGGGTGACGTTGTCACTCTCGTCGAGAAAGCCCAGGAGCGGTTCGATCAGGATAAGGCAGTCAAGCTTGAAGAAAAGCTGCGCAAGTCCCAGTTTACGCTTGAGGATTTTCTGGACCAGCTTCGTCAGATGAAGACGATGGGACCGCTGGAACAGGTTGTCGGCATGATCCCCGGCATGAATCGGCTTCCCGCCGGCGCACAGATCGACGAGGGAGTGCTCGTCCGCATGGAGGCCATGATTCAATCCATGACCGGCGAGGAAAGAGCAAAGCCCCAGATCATCAACGGAAGCCGCCGCAAACGGATAGCCGCCGGAAGCGGGACGAGTGTGCAGGAAGTCAATCGGCTGTTGAAACAGTTCGAAGAAATGCAGAAAATGATCAGAAAGCTGTCGAAAGGGAATTTCAAACGCGCTCTGCGCGGAATGAATTTTCCTGTGAACTAAGAAAGAACTTTGAACCTTGTTCCCGCGTACGCGGGAATTCGAACTTTGAACTTTTTCTGATCGGCATCCAATTCATTAACAAAGGAGTACCTCGTGGTTAAGTTACGATTGCGCAGGGTTGGGAAGAAAAAGCACCCGATCTACAAGGTCGTCGCGGCGGACATGCGATCGCCAAGGGATGGGCGATACATCGAAGCGGTTGGGAGCTACGATCCGAATATCAATCCGATGAAGTTAAACTTCAAGGATGAACGCATTTTCCATTGGCTGCGCAAAGGTGCACAGCCGACAGACACAGTGCGGACGCTTTTTCAGCGTACGGGGCTCTGGCTTCGCTGGTCGCTCATGAAGCGCGGTACGGAGGATGCCAAAATCCAGGGTGTTATGGAACGCTGGCAAATGGCACAGGCGGATCGGATGACGCGTGAGACAGAACGTAAGGCGCGAAGGGCTGAACGCAAGAAAGCAGCACAGGCCAAAGCTCCCGAAGCAGAAAAACCTGCAGCCGCAGCACCGGAAGCGCCAGCAGCTTCGTAGGACAACAATCCCCAGCGGTGAGTTTCCATCCCACCAGGGACAGGAGGCCACGCCTGGAGGACCAATCTAATTCCGGCCCCCTTCAGACGGAACCTCCGACGCAGGACAGGAGGTGGAACCATGAAGGAGTTTATGGAATTCATTGCGAGACATCTCGTGGATCATCCTGAAGCAGTGACCATCGACATGGAGGAAAAGGAAGACAAGCTTGTCTTCAAATTGAAGGTGACCGAAAGTGATGTGGGTAAGATCATCGGAAAGAACGGTCGCACCGCGTCGGCTCTCCGGACTCTGCTCCGGGCGGTAGCGGCAAAAGAGGGGAGACGGGCCGTCCTTGACATCGTTGGTTGATCACCACATTTGCTCCTGTTCATGATTGCCATCGGTCAGATCACCAAGAGCGTTGGCATCAAAGGAGAAGTAAAGGTCAGGCTTCTGACGGATCGGGCATCGCGGTTTCAGACACTTCGGGCCGCGTGGCTGGGGCGGGCCGATCAGCAGGGGAGGGAGTATGCCGTCGAAACTGTCCGCCTCGGAAAGGATCATGTTGTTCTCAAGCTTTCAGGGGTGAATTCGAGGTCCGAGGCCGATGCACTGAAGACACTCTATGTATTGGTACCCGACAATCAGGCGGTTCGGGAAACGGAAAGCGCGTACTTCATTCATGAGTTGATCGGAATGAACGTCGTGACGGAAGAGGGAGCGGACGTGGGGACGATCGAAGATGTTGTCCGGTTGCCCGCAGGGGACACGTGGTTGATCAGGGACGGCGGCAAAGAGATTCTGATACCGGGGGTGAAAGAGTTCATACGGAGTGTGGACACCAAAAGGCGGAAGGTCGTTATTCACGTGATTGAAGGATTGCTGGAGTGATGCGAATCGACATTGTCACCGGACTGCCAAACCTCCTCGAGAGCCCGCTTCAGGAGAGTATCCTCAAACGGGCGCAGGAGAAGGGAAAAGTCACCGTGGTTCTTCACGACTTACGGGACTTTGCACACGATAAACATCGAACGATCGACGATACCCCCTACGGCGGCGGTGCAGGAATGGTTCTGAAGCCCGAACCGATTTTTGAGTGTGTGGATGCATTACGGCGTGACCGAGCCTATGACGATATCGTGCTTATGGCGCCCGACGGACCGGTGCTTGACCAGAAAACGGCGAACGCGTTGTCCCTCAATGAAAATCTTCTCGTCATCTGCGGCCACTATAAGGGAGTTGATGAACGTGTGAGAGAAGGATTGGTGACACGGGAAGTATCGATAGGCGATTATGTCCTGACGGGGGGCGAGCTCGCTGCCGCGGTCCTCGTGGATGCGGTGGTTCGATTGATTCCGGGCGTTTTGAACGACAGCGAGTCTGCCTTAAGCGACTCGTTTCAGGATGGGCTGCTGGGATTTCCCGAGTACACGAAACCTGCAGAATTCAGAGGAATGAAAGTGCCGGAGGCATTGCTTTCCGGAGACCATAAGAGAATTCAGCAATGGCGCGACGAGCAGCGCCGGAAACGCACCGAGGCGCGGCGGCTCGATATGATCGCACCGCATAACAAAGAGTTTCATTCATAGTGGAGAACTGGTCATGGACAAGGTCAAGCTGCTGGAAGCAACACAATTGAGAAAAGACATCCCGGATTTCAAGACCGGCGATACGATCAATGTCCACGTGCGCGTCGTGGAGGGCGACAAGGAACGCATTCAGCAATTTCAGGGTGTGGTTATCGGTCGCCGCGGCGCAGGGTTGAATATGACCTTCACGGTCCGCAAAGTCTCGGATGGCGTCGGCGTCGAGAGGATCTTCCCTCTCCATTCTCCCCGAATTGCCAAGATCGAGAGATTGAAGGAAGGACGTGTGCGGCGCGCCAAGCTGTATTATCTTCGGGATCTCGCGGCAAAGGCCGTCACACAAAAGACGACTGCATGAAGGACAAACCGCGACTGGGCGTCACCGAGGCTCTTTCTCTCAAGCCGCTGCTTGAAGGCCTGGACGCTCCGGGAACGCAATTTGACCTTGCAGTCGATCTTCCTGCTTCCCTCGCAATAGCATTCAGCGATCGCCCCGAAAATTTTCGGGGCGCTTTCTTATCCCCCATCGACTATGCCAGGCACGCCGGCGACTATCAAATCGTACCTGGAATCTCCGTCTCGTCGGCTCTACCGACCGGGGCCATCCAATTGTTCGTCAATGAAGGAACAAAGAACATCTCCCGGCTCGCAGTCGACATCCGTGTGACGTCGGAGATCATCCTGGCCAAGATTCTCCTCCTCGAGAAATTCACCAATCTCTCGCCGCACAAGCAGGCAATTCAGTTTATCCCGATGATGCCCGATCTTCCCTCAATGCTGAAGAAAGCGGATGCCGCGCTTATTGCGAATTTCGCTCCTCCGCTGCCCGGCTCCGGGGATATGTTTTCTCTCGACCTGGTCGAAGAATGGTCCGATCTCACAGGACTTCCCTATGTGCACGGGTTTTGGGTGGTGCGGGAGGGACAATGGGATGAATCCGAATCGCGCGCGTTGCATGCTGCAAAAGAACGCGGCCTCAAGAACCTTTCGTCAGTCGCCTCGCGGTACGCCCCTGTTTCTTCACTCGCTGAAGAGACCTGCCTCGAATATCTGACATCGTTCTCCTATGATCTTGGAGAGGAACAGGAGGAAAGTCTGTCGGAATTCATCCGCTATTCATACTTTCACGGAGTGCTTGGCGACATGCCGGACCTGACTTTCTTCTCAGAGGACAGAACGAGTTCCACCATTCACTGATGTCCATCGCCTGCCGCCTGTCGGCTTGAAATTCCCCTTTTTTTCCGTAGATTTGTAGAAGTTTCTATGATCAAGACTCTCTATATCAAGAACTACGCGATCATTGAAGAGATTCAGGCGGAGTTGGAACCGGGTCTGAACATCATCACGGGTGAAACCGGGGCCGGGAAGTCGATCCTCATCGATGCATTGGGAATGCTCCTGGGCGAACGGGCCAGTGCGGAGACTGTGCGCAAGGGAGCGGAGAAGGGGATCGTGGAAGGGCTCTTCCACATTGCCGACAATAAGAAGCTCCTCGCTCTGCTGAAGGAAAACGACATTAACACACAGGAGGACATGATTGTCCGGCGGGAAGTGTCGGTCAAGGGTCAAAGCAGGTGCTTTATCGATGATTCGCCCGTGACTCTGAATCTCCTCAAAGAAGTGGGCGACCTTCTCGTTGATCTCCACGGACAGCATGAACACCAATCTCTCTTGCGCACGCAGACCCATCTGGACCTGCTGGATGATTTTGGCGGACTGGATGGGCTTTTGGAGGAATACCGACAGTCATACCGCAGGCTGCAGTCTTTGTTCCAACAGCGTGACGAGCTCCAGGAGCAGGAAAATCGTCTCAAAGAAAAGAAGGACTTGTATGAATTTCAGATCAATGAAATCGATGCCGTGAATCCGCAGCCCGGGGAAGAAGATTCCCTCGAAAGCGAATTGAGAATTCTCGAAAATGCAGAAAAGCTTCATGAAGCGACAGCGCGGCTCCATCAGATGCTGTACGAAGGTGAACAGGCAGTCTATGATCAATTAGTGCTGGCACGGAATCAGCTGGAAGACCTCGCCTCGATCGATAAAAGCTTCGAAGAGGTCAAGAACGAATGCGCCTCCGCAGCTGCAATTATCAGCGAAGTGACGAAGTTTGTCCAGAGTTATAACGCGAGAATTGAGTTCAATCCCGAGAGACTCGAGCAGATAAGGCTGCGCCTCGGGCAGTTATCGCTCCTGAAGAAGAAGTACGGCGGATCCGTTGAGACCATCGTCGAGCATCGAAAGACGGTGGAACGGGAATTTCAGCTTGCAGAGAATTTTGAAGCAGAACTCACAAAACTCAACGAGAAAATCGAAGCAGAACGCAGCGTGTGTTCTTCCTGCGCACAGCGGCTCTCGGCGAAGCGGCGTGACCTGATTCCAAGAATCAACAAGGCGGTTGTCGCTGAACTGGTCCGGCTCGGAATCGGCAATGCTTCCTTCGATGTTCGTATTGAAACCAGCACCATCGTGCCCAGCGCATCCAAAAACGGCGTCGGTCGTGCCTTTGTCAGGTTGGGGAAGGAGTTTTATGAAGCAACGCCGCGCGGAATCGATTCGGTGGAATTCCTGCTTTCGACAAATCTCGGAGAGGATTTGAAGGCGCTTGCAAAGGTCGCCTCGGGGGGAGAGGTTTCCCGGGTCATGCTGGCGCTTAAAACCGTTCTTGCAAAATCCGAGCGCCTGCCGATGCTCGTTTTCGATGAAATCGATGTGGGCGTCAGCGGAAGAGTCGCGCAATCTGTGGGAAAGAGCATGAAGGCGCTGTCGCGCTTTCACCAGGTGGTGGCAATCACACATCTGCCGCAAATTGCCGGGCAGGCCGATGTGCATTTTGTGATCACGAAATCGGAAAAGGGCAAAAGAACGTCGACCCGGCTCCGCAAACTGGAGGTCGAGGAACGTGTAGAGGAAATTGCCAAACTCATGAGCGGAACGGAAGTGACGGAGGCGGGGCTGGCGGGTGCGAGGGAGCTGATGGGATTGGAATAGGCAAACTCATCCCCCATGCGAATCTCCCCCTTCTCTTTGCCAAAGAGAAGTGGGTGAGGGGATGAGTGAGACAATCGGAAATCGAAAATTCTAAGATGTCTCTCTCAATTTATAACTCGTTAACCAGGAAAAAAGAACTCTTCACCCCCCTGCACAAAGGGACCGTGGGAATGTACGTCTGTGGGCCGACAGTGTACAGCCACTCTCATGTCGGTCACGCGAAGAGTTACGTGTCGTTCGATATCATCGTCCGCTATCTTCGCCATCTCGGCCTTCATGTTCTCTATGTCCAGAACATCACAGATGTGGGGCACTTGCTTGACTCGGGTGAAGACCGGATGCTGAAGCAATCGAAGATTGAACATGTCCACCCGATGCAGATTGCCGAGACGATTACACGAAGTTACTTTGAAGACATGGATGCGCTCGGCGTGATCCGTCCCGATATTTCGCCGCGAGCAACCGGGCATATCGTCGAACAGATCGAAATGGTTTCGCGGTTGCTGCAAAAGGGATATGCATATGAGGTAAACGGCTCTGTTTATTTCGATGTTCGCAAGTTCAAGGAGTACGGGAAGCTGTCCGGGCGGACGCTGGAAGAAGCG
>DATECW010000110.1:0-43059 GCA_035286705.1 Bacteroidota bacterium | reverse complement strand
ATGTGTCGGGAATTGGTTCCCGACACCCTGGCGCTGAGTTTGCAGGGGGTGCTGTGGACCAGCTGCGTTCTGATCGAGTGCCGCGATAATGCCTGCAGCCTCTTCGACAGTCGATCGAAGAGTCTTCAGGAGTTCATTGCGGGAAATTCCTCCGCGCTCATCGAATTCCCGCTGCCGCACCCGAGTATCGGGCTTCCCCCCTATCCCGCTGATTATCCACTGCCGGACGTTGCCGGAAAGATGCAGTATGAGATTTCCTATACTGTTGGACTTCTCGTTGGGACGCCACCAAAGGTCCTCATCCCCTAGCGCTGCGACACATTGCTCAATCCTGGGAAGATAGGCGTTAAGAAGAAAATCTGCGGATTGCTTGAGGAACATCGATGACACAGGCATGGGCTCTCCCTTTGAATTGACGTACAATCGGGAGAACTGACAAGAGAGTCAAACTACGGGTTGAGAACCTCAATCGTTGAGAATCTCTTTGACTTCAGCGAGGATTTCGTCCGCGCTGAATGGTTTCAGAAGATATCTGGCATTCGGGTCGGACTGCCATGCACCGGCATAGTGTGCCGCGCCAGTTATCATGATAACCTTGATCGATGCTGTGCGGCTGTCCCTCTTCAACAGCTCCATCAATGCAAAGCCGTTGCCATTATCCATCATCACATCGCTGATAATCAGGTCCGGTTTTTCCGATACGGCGCAATCATACGCCGCGGCGCCGTTATCCGCCTCGATGAGCTGACATTCAATGTCCTCAAGTGTGCATGCGATGGCCGTACGAACGTCGGCTTCATCATCGACGACCAGTATTTTCTTCATCAAGATCTTGCCTCCTTTTTTATAGCAAAAGATGATCGAATGATCCACCGAAATGTTAAGCCGGCGTCATCTGTTTGTGAGCATATTCGGGCGATTCTTCCTGCGCGCCTTCGGACAACTGAGGGATGGCCACGAAGAATGTGGTGCCGTCATCAAGCGACGAAGCAAACGATACCGTGCCTTTCAGGTACCGCTCCGTCAGAAGCTTGATGCTGTATGTGCCCAAACCACGGCCTTCCCCCTTTGTGCTAAAAGACCGCTGGAAAATCTGGAGTTGGATGGCGCGGGGTATGAACGCCGGATTGTGCACCCAAAAGGAGAACCGCTCGCCACCGGGATCATACCCCACGGTCACTGTTCCGCCGGCCGGCGTGGCCTCAAGCGCGTTTTTCACGAGGTTCCCGATGACCCGGCGCAACAATATCTGATCTGTCACGAGCTCATGATTCCCCGTGCTGCTGACGACAACTTTTTTCGATTTCGCAATCGGATGTCCCTCAAACGAATGAGCAACCTCATTCAGGAAGGATTCCGAACCAATCTTCACCGGGTGGAGTCGCAGTTCATGATTCTCGGCAGCGGAGAGATCGTGTTGCGCTTTGATTTCTTCCACAACTGACTGCGCCAGCGAGAGGATCCGCGGTTGAAATTCACGCCACTCGGATTCAGTCACATCCTTTGAAAGCTTCATGAATCCCAGGAGCGCTCCGGCCGTGTTGAGCACATCATGAAAGAAGATTCGCTCGAGGGCGCTGCGGCGATTCTCGTGACTTCGGTCGCTGACGGTGAATGCCGTATACTGGTCGTGTGTGAATTTCAGGGGCTTTGCGCCAACTCTCAAGTCAAGCGCACCACGGTCATCGTTGCGGGCGATCCGGCAATCCTGGGCGTTTGTTTCGCCATGCTGGGACTTGAGAATGGCTTTTGCCGCCCCGCATTGCCGGCAGAATTCCGTAGTTCCGCATCCACCCTTGGTTTCCATGGCATGAATACAGTTGAACGCTTCTCCTACTCGTTTCCCGATTGCATCGTTGTCGATACTCTGGACGAATTGAGTAAGTGCTCTGTTCGAATAGACGATTTGTCTTTGTCTGTTGAGAACAAGAAATACTTCCGGGAGGACCTCCGTAACTTCATTGAGGAGCGAAAGAGACTGAAGGAATGTCACCTGTGAATGAAGTCGGCTCTTCGGAGCCCGCCCGGGAGAAAGGAAATGTGTGTGCATTTATCGCCTTTTCTCCGTTTTGCTGCAAAAGAGAGACCATTCCAAACTTGAACGAATACCGATTGCCGACTACGTCAGTCAATGAATATTCTACAAAGGAGCGAAACGTCCCCTCGCTATTCGTAAGTATTAGCGCTGACAAGGCCTCCGTGTTGCACTACCGGTTGGAGTTCTATACATTCGGTTACTTGCTATCCTGCTAGGGGAGAACATGCAGGTCATCCCGCATCGCCGCACTTCGTTTTACCCTCTTCTTTTGAGGGGAATACCTCCCATGGAACAAATGCTGTAGGCTCTCCCCGCCCGCAGGATTTCTCGAGAGGGCACTCTGATGCAACCCGATGAGCTCAAGGGAAGAGAATCTGTATATCACGAGGAGAGCACATTCCCGGATGTACTGATTCTCGCGTCAGCCCTCAGCGCGGCCTCTCTGGGGCTGTGCGCACTTCTGGGATGGCTGCTTGACCTTCCTCTTCTTGCCACCTTTGGCGCCGGACTGATTCCCATGGCGCCGAGCACGGCACTTCTCTTTCTTCTTTTCGGGTTGGTTCTGTTTTTCAGGATTCGAATTCCACACAGTCGTTTGGTGCGTATTCTGGGCCTCTGGGTCGCTTTTACCGGCGGTGCCGCGGCACTTGCCCTTTTCGTCCTTTCCTCTTTCGGAATCTATCTTCTATTCGAACACCTGGGGATGGCGATTTCAGGAATGATTGGCGGCGTATTGATCGGTCACATGTCTCCCGTGACGGCGTTCTTTTTTGTCGCTCTCGCTGTTTCCCTTCTGGGTGTGATGTCTTCTGAATGGCAGCCGAGACAGGCTCTTGCCACAGCAGCATCTGCCGCCATCGTGATGCTTGCATCGTCGGCTTTCATTCTAGCCTATCTGTTTGGTGCTCCATTGCTCTACGGCGGCGGCTTTATTCCGCCGGCACTGCCGACGTTGCTCGCCTTCTTCCTTCTTTCGGCCGGCATACTGGTTCGATCACTGCACGAGCGTCTCCTGCCGCGCGGTAGAGAAGATGCTTCAACACGGCGGGTAACATATGTCATCGCGTTGACTTTCACTCTTTTGGCTGCGGGAATTGTCACAACCGGATATTATTATTACCGCGATCATGAAAAAACATACCGAGCAGAAATCGAACAGCAGCTCGCGGCAATTTCCAGTTTGAAAGTAGCCGACATCGTTCAATGGCGAAAGGAGCGTTTGGGCGATGCCTTGATATTTCACAATAACCCGAATTTCTCCCGACTCATCGCCCAATATCTTCAGTCACAGGAAAACGGCGACGCACGATCAAGAATTCTCATGTGGATGTTGAAGGTACAGAAGGCCTTCAATTACGATCGGATTTGCCTGCTCGACGCAAAACTCGTTGAGAGATTGTCGTATCCTATAGGGCGGGAACCATTGGACTCAATGTTTCTGAAGAGTGCAGTCCTGGCCGGCCGTTCCGGAGAAATCGTTTTTCAGGATTTCTATCGTGGTCAACACGATGGCCGCGTCCACCTCAACCTCCACATTCCGATTTTCGATGAGCAACGGAGCCGAGTCCTCGCCATCCTTTCGATGCGCATTGATCCGAACGTCTTTCTTTATCCTCTGATTCGACGATGGCCGACATCCAGCCGGACAGCCGAGACACTGCTTATTCGACGTGAAGGTGAGGATGTACTTTTTCTGAACGAACTCAGGTTCAAGCAAGACGCCGCGCTGAATTTGCGCAGTTCTCTTTCGAACAGAAAGATGCCCGCTGTACGCGCGGCCACGGGAGAAGAGGGAATTGTTGAAGGTGTGGACTATCGGGAAACCCCCGTGCTGGCGCATGTTCGGCCTATCCCCGATTCACCCTGGTTCCTCGTGGCGCGCATGGACCTGTCGGAAGTATACTCGCCGCTCAGAGAACAGATGTGGATAACGGTCTTTCTCATCGGCGCCCTGCTGCTGTGTGCGGGCGCGGGAGTCGGCTGGGTCTGGCGCCAGCAGCGAATCCGATTCCTCCAGGAGCGGCTTGAATCGACAGACCGGATCCGGAAGCTCAACCGGGTGTACGCCGTTCTCAGCGAGATCAACCAGACGATCGTGCGAATCCACGAACCGCAGGCCCTCTTCGAGCAAGGCTGCCGCATGGCCGTCGAAAAGGGCAATTTCTTGCTCGCATGGATCGCGCTGATTGACGCGTCGACTCAGAGATTTCGGACAGCAGCCTTTGCCACACAACCTCATTTGCCCCATTCAACGATTCACGATGTGCTTTCATCCAATCAAGAAATTCATGCCCGGGTGCATGAGGCATTGCAAATGGGAGAGCACGTTGTCACGAACGCGCTCGAGCAAGGAGATCCTCCGGTCGCGTTCCACGACGCGGCGGTCGGTTTCGGAGCACGATCGGCCGCTTCATTTCCTCTGCGTGTATCCGGCGCATTGAAGGGGGCAATGATCCTCTATGCCGCCGAGCCGCATTTCTTCGACGAGGAAGAACTGAAGCTTCTCGATGAACTTGCCACGGATATTTCGTTCGCCATGGAATTCATGAAACAGGAGGAGGATCGGAAAAAAGCTGAGCAGGAAGCCCTTGAGGCATCTCAGCTCCTTCGCCAAAGCGAGCAGCGCTTCCGCACTCTCTTTGAGGAGATGTTCAGCGGGCTTGCGCTTCATGAAATCATCTGCGATGAGAAGGGGACGCCCGTCGACTACCGTTTCCTTGCAGTGAACACGGCGTTCGAGCGTCTGACGGGATTGAAATCCGCCGATATCATCGGCAGGCGGGTTCTGGAGGTGCTTCCCAAGCTCGAACACTCCTGGATCGAACGCTATGGAAGAGTCGCATTGACGGGGAATTCCGAAACGTTTACCGACCACTCGGCAGAGCTTGGCAAATACTATGAGGTAAGGGCATACTCTCCACTCCGCGGCCAATTCGCAACCGTTTTTCAGGATGTGACAACGCAGGTAACAGCCGAGCAGGACAGGCGCCGTTACACGGAGCAGCTCAAGGGGCTCGCCACGCACCTGCAAAAGGCGCGGGAGGAGGAGCGCACGCAGGTTTCCCGGGAAATCCATGACGAACTGGGACAGCAACTCACCGCCCTGAAGATGGACCTCTCCCTCGCGCAGCGGTCTCTGCATCAGGATTCAAAGGGAAAGGACGAAATCATCAAAGAGCTTGAAGCGATAAAATCACTCGTCGACCGCACGATCGTTACTGTGCGAAAGCTCTCCTCCCGGCTCAGACCTGATGTGCTGGACAAGCTTGAGTTTCCGGACGCGGTCCGGTGGCTTTCAGAAGAGTTCCAGCACAGATACGGGATCCCATGTTCTCTCTCGATCGGTCAGGGCCTCAATCAGGTGAAGGACCCGCTCTCCACAGAAATATTCCGGCTCATCCAGGAGGCAATGACCAACGTTGCACGACATGCGGAGGCAAGCTCTCTCGATCTCACATTGGCCGGGGAAGATCGTCGATGCTCGATCGAGGTGCGTGATAACGGCAAGGGAATGAATCAAGAGCAGCTCCAGAATCCAAGCGGGCTTGGCATTATCGGCATGCGCGAGCGCGTCGTTGCCCTTGGAGGAAAGTTTTCCATTCTCAGCTCACCGGGAAACGGAACCACAATCCGGGCTGAGATTCAACTGCCTTGATGATGAGATACCAATGATTAGAATTCTCATAGCCGATGATCATAGTCTGATACGGGAGGGTCTCAAGAAAACCTTGAGAGAAGAATCCGATATGAAGATCGTCGGCGAAGCAGTGTCTGCCGAGGAAGTCATCTCCAGGATCCATAATGTCGACCTCCTGCTTCTCGATGTGTCGTTGCCGGGAAAAAGCGGCCTGGAACTGCTTCGTGACCTAAAACCACATCTGAAGAAGCTCCGCGTGCTGATTCTCTCTATGTATCCTGAGCGGCTTTTTGCGACACGCGCCCTGAAGGCCGGAGCATCCGGATACATTACCAAAGGGGCAGAACCGGAAGAACTCTTGAAAGCGATTCGCCTGGTAGCCCGCGGAAGCCGCTATGTTAGTCCGGCCGTTGCAACTCAACTCGCCGATGCCGTGGCAACAGGAGGCGATCCTGGGACAGGACACGAACTTCTTTCCGGCCGTGAATTCGAAATCCTCCGCCTCATCGGCTCCGGCGAGAAGATCAGCGCAATTGCCAAACGACTCTCCATCAGTATTCAGACTGTTCACACCTATCGATCCCGGATTCTCACAAAGCTCAATCTTAGCACTACGTCCGAACTTGTTCGGTACGTTGTTGAAAAAGGGCTCCTCCCCTAAGACCCCACTTCCCCGTGTCTTCCCGCAGTGAAATCGTGTCATAATTCTTATGACACGGATTTCAGTGTTTTGATTCTACCGAAAGAGCCTTTGTTTTGCCATACTGGAGTAGACACTATCACACCAGGGGCAAGTATGTCCAGCCACAGCTCTGTCACGATCTATCTCGTTGAAGACTCCGCGATGATCAGAGACCGTCTGCAGCGTATGTTCAAACAGGAAAAGAACCTGCAGGTCGTCGGCTGGTCAGCCAGTGCGAGCAAGGCCATTGAGGATTTGAAATCTCTCGGACCAAACGTCGTCGTCATTGACATCTCACTGGAAGAAGGGGACGGATTTCAGGTGCTGGACGAAGTCAAGAGACTTCAACCGAAGCCCCTCATCATCGTGTGCACGAATTATGCATATTTGGAATTCAAAGCCCGCGCCCTTGCTCAGGGAGCGCAGTTCTTCTTTGACAAATCGACAGAGTTTGAGCAAATCCTTCAGGCGATTCACAGGGAATTCCCGGAATTGCAGGACTAACCATTGCTCGTTGCTTTTTTGTTGGCTGTCGCACCAAGGCTGAAAATGGAATTGTGTCCTAGAATGGAAGGTGGAGAATGAAACGAACATCATTACGGAATCGCAAAGCAAACGTACCGACCCTTAACAGCAAACGTCTTGACGGTATTTCGGAAAAATCAGGCGGCCTTCTCAAGACAGCCCTCGACTGTTCCGGCCAGATCATCTTTATAACAGACCCGAACGGAGTTTTTCAGTATGTGAATCCCGAGTTCATGAAAACGTATGGCTATGAACCTTCCGAGGTCGTCGGAAAGGTCACACCCCGCATCCTTCAGAGTGGCCAGATGTCATCCGAGTTCTACGAGGAGTTTTGGCACTCCATCATTGCAGGGAACGTTTTCAAACGGCGACTCAAGAACAAGACAAAGCAGGGACAGGTACTTGATATTGAGATCTCCGTCAATCCCATCATCGACGGAGCAAAGGAAATCGTCGGTTTCCTTGCCATTCAGAAAGACGTGACCCTCGAATTGTCCGGATATCGGAAGTTGCTCGAAAGCGAAGAGCAGTTCAGGACACTTGTCAACAGTATGGATGACATTGTTTTTACCCTCGACAATGAATTTAAATACACTGGCGTGTATGGAACGTGGATGTCTGAAGCGGGCTTTTCTCCCGGTCAATTTCTTGGAAAGACCGCAGTGGAGATCTTCGGCGAAGAGGAAGGGAATCTCCATCATGAACAAGCCCGGAAGGCCTTCGGGGGGAGGTCAACGATCTATGAATGGTCCTACCTCAACGGCTTGGAAAGGCGATTCGTACAGACCTCTCTCTCTCCGTTGTATGGAGGCAACGGACGGCCGCATGCATTGGTAGGACTGGGCCGTGATGTAACCAGAATGAAGAGAGTGGAACAAGAACAAGCGACCGCGCTGCTCCGCCAGCGACTTCTCCTTGATTCAGTTGCCGAAGGTATTTTCACGCTCGATGCTCAAGGAAGATGCACTCTTATCAACAAAACAGCGATCGAGCTCCTTGGATGGAGCGAGGAGGAACTCCTGGGAAGGGACATACACGTCTTGATCCATCATTTACAGCAGGATGGAAAACCGTCCAAAGAGAAAGAATGTCATGTTCTTGGAGCACTCCGCACAGGACAGAGCTACCGCGACATCGAGGATGTCTTTTGGAAGAAAGATGGACGTTGGTTCGACGTTGAATTCAATGCCGAACCCATTGAAATGAATGGGACCATGGTTGGAACAGTTGTTTCTTTCAGTGACCTGAGTGAGCACAAACGCGACGAACAGCTCCTGAGGGAATCGGTACAACAATACCGCGCACTGATGGACGGCGCAAGCGACGCGATTGCGATCGTGGACCTGACGACCGAAATAATCCTCGAAGTAAACAAGAGCGCAGAAAAATTGCTGGGATCAAATCGACTGAACCTTGTTGGAAAACGATTCATCGATCTCTATCCGCCTGAGCATCAGGCTGCCGCCCGCCAGGCTTTTTCCCGTGTGGTCGAAGCGGGCGAAGCATCGAAACCGTTGGAGACATTTGTGTGGAATAGTGCCGGATATGCCATTCCAGTTGAGGTCACATCGAATATTCTTGACCTTAAAGGAGCGCGGATACTTCAGCTTGTTTGCCGTGATACGACGGAACGCAAACAGATGGAAGAGGCGCTGCTCTACGAGCAGGGCCTTCTCAGAGCCATTATGGACAACATGCCGGATCACGTGTACTTTAAAGACAAGCAAAGCCGCTTTTTGAAAATGAGCAGATCCCAGGCCAACCGTTTCGGCCTTGATAACCCTGTGCAAGCAGTCGGGAAAACAGATTTTGATTTTTTCGCAGAGGCGCATGCACGTCCGGCATTCGAGGATGAGAAAAGGATCATGGAAACTGGAATTGCCATCGTGGATGTGGAGGAGAAAGAATCATGGCCGGATGGACAGGAAACGTGGGTATCGACCACCAAGGCGCCCCTGCAAAATACACAAGGGGAAATCATCGGAACATTCGGAATTTCCAGAGACATCACGGAACGCAAGCGCATCGAGAAAGAACTGCTTCAGCGTACATCACTCTTCGAACAATTGTTCGAGGCTTCGCCTGTGGCAATTGCTTTCCTCGATAACGAGTCTCATATTTCCGACGTCAATGCTTCATTCAAAAACATCTTCGGGTATGACAAGCAGGAGTGTCTCGGAAAAGACCTCGCCACACTCATTGTGCCGGATCTGCGGATCCAAGAATCGAAAGATGTGGAAGCGCTGGTGAATGAAGGGATACCTTTCCAACGGGAGACAATACGAAAGTCCAAAGACGGCACATTGATCGATGTTCTCCTTCTCGGATTTCCTGTGACATCGGAAAGCGGCCGCGTAGGCAGCTACGTCATGTACTCCGATCTCCGGGAGCAGAAGAAAATCGAGGGACAATTCCTTCGGGCACAACGCATGGAAAGCATCGGTGTTCTCGCCGGGGGGATTTCCCATGATTTGAATAATGTGCTGGGTCCGATCCTTCTTTCGCTGGAACTCTTGAAGCGACGTTTCACCGACGAGCAAAGCCAGAAACTTCTCACCTCCATCGAATCCTCAGCGATGAGGGGTGCAGGGATCGTGAAGCAGATCTTGTCATTCGCCCGCGGTGCCGAAGGAGAACGATCGCCTCTCAGTCTCAAGCACGTGATCAACGAAATGAAGAATATAATCAAGGAAACATTCCCGGTGGGCATTCAATTGCAGACGTCGGTTGCGAAAGACCTGTGGCTTGTGGACGGTGATGCGACACAGCTCCACCAGGTTCTGATGAACCTCTGTGTCAATGCAAGAGACGCAATGCCGGGCGGTGGACTTCTCTCGATAAGCGCAGAGAATGCTGCGATCGATGAAGCGTATGCCCAAATGCAGCCGCTGGCGAGGGCAGGCCGCCATGTGGTTCTGAAGGTTTCCGACCGGGGTATGGGAATCCCGAGTGAAGTCCAGGAACGAATCTTCGATCCATTCTTCACGACCAAGGAGAAGGGAAAGGGAACGGGCCTGGGTCTCTCGACGGTCATGGGCATCGTCAAGGGTCACGGTGGATTCATTGACCTCTCCAGCAAAGAGAGGGAAGGAACCACATTCTCAATCTACTTGCCGGCGAGCGAAGGAAGCGTTGACAGTAGTAAAGGGGCTGAATCGATGGAACTGCAGGGAAAAGGAGAAAAAATCCTCATTGCCGACGATGAAGAATCAATCGTGTATGTGACAAAAGATGCTCTTGAGCTCTACAACTACACTGTACTTCGTGCGAACGATGGAGTAGCGGCGGTAGAAATCGTCGCTTCCCATCATGGAGAGATTGACCTTGCCGTCATCGACATGATGATGCCTTTCATGGATGGCTCTCTCACAATCCGGACCATGCGAAAGTTGAATCCACACATCAAGATTCTCGCCGTGAGCGGCATGAACTTCGACGAGAATGAGCTTATGCAAAGGCTTTCAATTCAAGGGTTTATGCAAAAGCCGTTCACTTCCCATGCACTACTAGGAAAAATCAGGAAGATCCTTGATGCGAGTGGAACTGCATCATACGAGGACAACTCCCCGTTACGGCAAGCAATTGCTCCCGAAGGAGTCCCTTTGCCGAAGGCATGAGATAGCTTCTAAGAAAACGGCGCCGCAGAGGGCGCCGTTCGCAATGACCGCTGAAAGGTTCAGTTCCCCTTTAGTCGTTCATACCCTCCAAATCCAGCAAGAACGCGTACTTGAGCGCAATATCTTCGTACTGCTTGTAGCGGCCCGAAACACCTCCATGTCCCGCTTTCATCTCGGTCTTGAGCAGGATATTGTTGTTATCTGTTTTCATCGTCCTGAGCTTTGCGGTCCACTTTGCCGGCTCGAAATACTGCACCTGCGAATCGAAGAGGCTTGTTGTTATGAGGATGTTGGGATATGCCTTTGCCTCGACATTGTCGTACGGCGAGTAGGAGAGCATATACTCATAGTATTGCTTGTTGTTCGGATTTCCCCATTCATCATATTCCGATGTGGTCAAAGGAATGCTCTCATCCAGCATTGTTGTTACCACGTCCACCCATGGAACATCGGCAATAATGCCTTTGAAGAGGTCGGGGCGCATGTTGACGATGGCGCCCATCAGCAGCCCGCCGGCACTTCCACCCTGCGCATACAGGTGTTCCGGACTCGTGTAGCCCTGTTTGACGAGGTATTCGGCACAGTCGATGAAGTCTGTGAATGTATTCTTCTTCTTCAGCAACTTGCCGTCGTCGTACCAGACCCTTCCCAGTTCCTGTCCTCCGCGAACATGGGCTATGGCATAGACAAAGCCGCGGTCAAGCAGACTTACCCTCGCAGCGCTGAAAGTAGCGTCCCGGCTGGCACCATAGGAGCCGTATCCGTACAAGAGAAGCGGATTCTGTCCATTCTTTGACATTCCCTTCCTGTATACAATCGAAACAGGCACCATCTTACCATCGCCGGCTGGAGCTGAAATCCGCTCTGTCACGTAGTCTTCGCGGTCAAACCCCCCAAGAATCTCCTCCTGCTTGAGAAGGGTCTTCTCCTTCGTCGCCATGTTATAATCATACACAGAATTCGGAGTGGTCAACGACGTGTAGCCGTATCGCAGGAGCGGCGTGTCAAATTCATAGTTTGTACTCACATAGGCAAGGTATGCGGGCTCGCCGAAATCCAGATAATGCTCCGCAGCCCCGGACCAGGGCCGGATTCGCATCTGGATGAGCCCTTCTTTCCTTTCGACGACCACGAGATTGTCTTTAAAGATTTCAAATCCCTGCAGAAGGACATCGTCGCGGTGCGGAATGACTTCCACCCAGTTTTTCTTTGTTGTCCTGGCGACCGGTGTCTTCATGAGTCTGAAATTTTTCGCATTCAGATTCGTGCGGACGTAGAAATTATCCTGATAGTGGTCCACATCATACTCATGATCCCGTTCGCGGGGCTGCAGGACTGTGAAATTGCCGCTTGGATTCTCGGCATCGAGAAAACGATACTCGTTGCTGAGACTCTGACTCGACGCTATCATGATGTACTTCTTCGACTTCGTTTTGAAAACGTAGCAGTTGAACGTTACATCCTTTTCCTCGTAGACGAGCTTGTCTTTGGACGGATCGGTCCCAAGCTCATGCCGATAGATCCGAGAGGAACGAAGCGTCACCGGATCCTGCTTGCCGTAGAAAACCGTTTTGTTGTCATTTGCCCAGGCGACGTTGCCCGTGACATTCGGGATTTCGTCAGGGAGCATTTCGCCGGTGGTAAGGTTCTTGAACCGAATAGCATAGAAGCGACGGCCCAACGTGTCCTGTGCGAAGGAGACGACATCCTGCCCCGAGCTGATATCGACACCGCCGACGGAAGAGAACCGGTGCCCTTCGGCAAGGGCGTTTGCATCGATCATGATTTCTTCCGGCGCTTCAAGCGATCCCTTCTTGCGACAGTAAATGGGATATTCCTTCCCTTCCACCACGCGCGTATAATAATAGAAGTCATCCCTCTTGTAGGGCACCGACAGATCGGTTTGCTTGATGCGGCCCTTGATTTCTTCGAACAGTTTCTCCTGAAACGCTTCAGTGTGCCTCAGGATCGTGTCGGTGTAGGCGTTCTCCGCCTCGAGATAGGCAATCACTTCCGGGTTCTCACGTTCACGCAGCCAGAAATAATTGTCTTCACGAACATGTGCGTGTTTTTCCAGTTTCACCGGCTTCACCGCCGCTTTCGGCGGAACAGCCGTTTGACGCTCAGGTTTGCATCCTGTCATAGCAAAGATAAACAGGCCAACGATTGAAAGAATAATTGTGCGGTGCATGGAATTCTCCTTTGGGAAAGAGGGGATACCTTTCGACAATATGGACGTGCGGAAGGTGGAGTGTACAAGAGGTCGTACGTGGATTGCAGCAAATCAGGAACGCGTCAGCTCAGCTTCTGCAGGATCGATTGAAGAAACTCTTTCACTTCCGTCATCTCGGCGCGGATCTCTTCGTCCTTGATCTTCTTCCTCTGGGGAACGTTGAGCAGTTCGAGCTGTTCACCGGCTTCTGATTCGGGAATGTATTCTTCGAGAACCTTTTTCGCCCCTTCGATTGTATACTTCTCGTCTCTCAAAAGCCCCTTGATATGCAGAATCAGCTTGATGTCCTTATTGGTGTAGATGCGGTTCCCCGCCCGGTTTTTCTGCGGCTTGAGCTCGGGAAATTCCGATTCCCAGTAGCGAAGGACGTATTGTTCGAGGCCCGTGATCTTGCTGACTTCGCTGATCGAGTAATAGAGTTTTTTTATTCCGATGTGTTTCATGGCTCTGATGCAAAGTAGCGAAATCTGTTTTGAGTTGCAACGCGGACCGGTTTGTGCTCTCCTTCCTTTGATTTTCTCCCACGTTTTCATATACTCCAATATGAAGTTTTTCACGCTCTGCTTGCTTTTTCTCCTGTGTGTGCCATTCCTGCTTTCCGCCCAGCCGCAGGACACGGTGCATTTCCAGTGGCCCAATCAGCCATTCAATTCCAGTCATTTCATCAACGGGACGTTCTGTGAATATCGCAATACGTTAAGCGCGAACCATTTCCACAGCGGCGTCGACATAGGGGAGCCGGACGGAAATCCCATCTATCCGTGTCTGGACGGCATTGTGTACTCGTACAGCACATCAGACGGAGACAACAACTTTGTCCGAGTGAAATCGTTCGTCGGCGGCCAGTGGAAACACATCAGCTATGTCCACATCCAACCGCGGCCCGGACTGTCGGTGGGCGATAGCGTCGTCGCCGGGTCGACGATTCTCGGCACAATCATTCCGGGGCTGGGACATGTGCACCTTACGGAACGGGAATTGGTATCAAATGAGAATGCAACGGGAGTAGAGATAAACGCGATCCGGTTTGGAGGCGGCCTTGATCCTTTTATCGATACATACCCGCCCGTGATCGACCAGTCTCAAATCCTTTTCCGCCAGGTCACGACCAATTCATTTCTTCCTTCCAACTCATTGTTCGGAAACGTTGAGTTCATCGTGAAAGTCAATGAGCACAATGGGACCGGCCCCTCGCAAGTGAACAACGGCACGTACCAGCTTGGGTACAGGATCCTTTCGGATTCCCTCACCGTGGTGTACGAACCTCCGGACGCGGGAGTCCGATTCAGGTTCGACAGGAAACCGTTTGACGACTATGCGGACAACGTTTTTGTTCCCCCACCTTTTTCCAACACAGGTGCTCATTACTATCGGTTGACAAGCGGCCTTGGAGCCAACGACGTCCACGCTTCAAGGACCGCTTTGCTTGGGTCAGTGGATGTCTCTGCCTACCCTGAAGGAAATTATCTCCTCCAGATATTCACACAAGATACTCGGGCAAATGTGGATACGGCGCTTCTTCCCATCTTCATCACGGATGACGATCTTGTTCCACCCGGCTTTCCAACACTAACCTCAGCCGTCATTGGTGGCGGGGACACAATTACCGTTTCATGGATCGCAAACAGCGAACCCGACCTTGGCGGTTATCGCCTCCACTATTTCAATGGATCTGTTTGGCAAACCGCGTCATCAGAACTAATTCTCGCGTCGGGGACTACATCCATTTCATTTTCCGCGCCCCCGTTGTTTCTTCAGCCGAGCGACAGTCTCAACAAACTACCGTTGGCTCTTACGGCCGTTGACACAACATCGCCGCCCAACGAATCTGCACGAAGCGATGTTTATTCCGTTGCCTTTCCGTGGTTCACAAACGCTCCGTCACCTTCTATCGCCCTGCGCTTGCAGATGCCCATTCTGGTTGTGGACGGATTCGACCGATTCGGAGGAACCGGAAGCTGGGCATCACCTACACACGATTTTGCAAAACTTCTCGTTGATGCTCTTCCTGCACTTATTCCTGTGTCCACTTGTTCAAACGAAGCTGTGATATCGGGGAGCGTGGATTTGAACTCTTACAAAGCTGTGTTCTGGCTCCTTGGAGATGAGTCGACGGAAAACCGAACACTCACTGCGGCTGAACAGGCGATGGTGAAAAAGTACCTCGAATCCGGGGGAAATCTTTTCATCTCAGGATCGGAAATCGGCTGGGATCTTGGACGGCCTCATACCCGCAGCGAGCCGGGTGATCTTGCATTCTACCAGAATTATTTGAAGGCACAGCTGATGTACGACGGCGATGCAGCGATGACCGCAGCGCAGGGGATTGCAGGGTCCATCTTCGAGGGCCTTACCGTCACAATCGGGCAAACCTACCCCGAAGATTATCCCGACGACATTGAGCCGATCAATGGCGCCTCACCCACGCTCATTTATAATGCCAAGCGGGGGGACGGATCGTGGCGCCTGGCGGGCATTTCATTTGCCGGAACGTTCGGTGCAGGAACGACGCCGGGAAAGCTCGTGTATCTCTCTTTCCCCTTCGAGACCATCGGAAGCGCGACGTTCCGAAACGCACTTATTCAACGCGTGGTGACATTCTTCGGTATTCCGACAGGAGTTTTCCTAACAGATTCCCCCATACCCGCGACGTTTGCGCTGTCACAGAATTACCCAAATCCCTTCAATCCGTCTACACGGCTGACGGTCAATGTTCCCTTCAAAGGATCGGTGTCTCTCAAGATCTATGACATGCTGGGAAGAGAGATTACCAGGCTTCTCGCCGGCGATCAAGATGCGGGAAGCTATGTGGTTGAATGGGATGCAGCTTCGCTCCCCTCGGGGACATATTTTGCAGTTGCCGATTTTGGCACTTCGCGACAGATCCGAAAACTCTTACTGGTGAAGTAATAATGCGCTCATTTTGTCTTTTTCTGCTGCTGGCTATTGCTGCTTCTCCCTTTCTGCGAGGACAGGAGCAATCCCGGGGTCATTTTCGGCTCACGATGGAACGGTCCCAGGTCGGTGAACGCCGCACACAACTTACATTGACCGCTTCCCCGGGTTCAGTACTGTACCAGATCAGCAGGGAACTCCCTTATGACACGCCGCTTCCGAAGATTCACTTGTTTGCAGACGGAACCGTTCTTCTTGTCGATGTTTTTGCCGGGGCATATGAGCGATACGCCGAAAACGGAAGGATGGTTGAACGTTTCGCATTCAACGGGAGGATCAGTCCGAACCATGAGCGGATTGGCTTTCTCTCTGGCAACGACTCATCGGCCGTGTTGTTTATCTCGGAACCCGGGCAGTCCGAAAGTCGCGTTCTCATTCTCGATTCACATGGAACATTCAGGCTCGACCAGACGGTGCAAGGGAGCTTCGCATCCGGTCTGGAGATTTCCCCGGTTGGAAACATGATTGCTCTCGGGACGTACAGCTGGGAAGGATCTTCCCTTACTTTCAGGACAGAATTCCTGCGGACCGATGGCACAATAGTTTCTTCCGTCGAACGCGAGTTCAAGGGCGGTTCATGGTCGCCGCAGGAGAGTCTGTTTGTTATTTACGGAAGAAAATTGGCAACTGTATTCGATGTGGAAAAAGGTGAGATCGTTTCCACGTCGGATCTTGGCGATAACAGGGTTGTTCATGATGTCCTTTGGGACGGGCCGGTGCCTCTCATCGTGTCATCCCCTCCGCCCAGACTTGAATCGGGTGCATGGATTTACTCACAACTTTCTGTTCTGAATCTCGCCGACCAAAAGGTCACGTACCGCTCAACCGGGCAGCCATTTAGAAGAGTGAAATTGGAAGAAAATGCGGGGGAAATTTCCGTGAATATTGACGGGCGGTTGGTTCGAATCAGATAGAAATTCAAGAATGGCCTCGGGAGTGTACTTCGCACGATTGCAATTCGGCAGGAAGCAGTTGTTGAAGAAGATGGTTCTTCTCAAGTAGCATGGGGAGCCAGAAATGAAGAACATGACCCTCGTCAAATAATTCTTGAGAGAATTCATAAGCCATACCATGAAGCCCGGCTAACCGTCGGGCTTTCTTTTCTCTTACTCTTCACTTTTCGCTCTTCACACTTCATTCCTCAACCTCCTCAGCAACTGCTTCCTTTTCCCCCTTCCATTTTCCATCTTCCATTTCCATTCTCCATTTTCCATGTTTACCTTCCTTCTCTCTTCTTCACTCCGTATATTGACACATGCTTTCCCTGAACGCAATCTCCATTTTCTTCGGCGAACGAACGCTCTTCAAAGAGGTCTCCCTCGCCGTTGGCCCGCACGACCGCATTGGCCTCGTCGGCCCGAACGGCTCGGGTAAGACAACCCTGCTTCGCACCGTCGCAGGCATCCATCGGCCGGATGAGGGAGCCGTGCAGAAAGCCGGCTATGTCTCTGTGGGATATCTCCCACAGGAAGGGATTGCATCCAGCGGCAAGACTCTTTATAAAGAGGCAGAAACAGCGTTCTCCGATGTTCTTGAGGTGGATCGAAAGCTCTCCGAAGTCCAACAAACTCTTTCACATCTTCCCCATGACCATCAGGACTATCCGGAGCTCATTGAAATTCTTGGCGAGTTGCAGCACCGATTCGAGGAAATGGACGCATACCGCATCCAATCGAAAATCGAACAGGTGTTGATGGGCCTTGGATTCTCGGTCGGCGATTTCCAGCGCATGACTGACGAATTCAGCGGGGGATGGCAGATGCGGATCGAGCTCGCAAAACTCCTCCTGCAGGAACCATCCGTTCTTCTCCTCGATGAGCCGACGAATCATCTCGACATAGAATCCCAACAATGGCTGGAAGATCATCTCAGAGCGTACGACGGCGCGGTCATCCTTGTCTCGCATGATCGGGCATTCCTCGACGAGCTCACCACGAGGATTCTTGCCCTCGATCCCGGAAAAGCAGAAGAGTACAGGGGGAACTACTCGGCCTATGTCACGCAGAGTGCGGAACGCAAGGCGCTGCAGGAGCGGGCAATCAAGAATCGGGAGAAGTTTGTCGAAAAAGAAACCGAATTTATCGAGCGATTCCGATACAAAGCTTCGAAAGCACGACAGGTTCAAAGCCGGATCAAGCGCCTGGAGAAAATGGAAACGGTGGAACGCGAGGTCGACGCTGAAAAGATCCGCTTCAGATTTCCGACTCCTCCCTCAAGCGGCCGCGTGGTTCTCGAGCTGGAAAATATTCACAAACGCTACGGGCCGTTGACGCTCTTCTCCGGATTGAACTGCAAAATCGACAGAGGGGACCGAATAGCCGTCGTTGGCGTGAACGGGGCGGGCAAATCGACGTTTGCGCGAATTCTCTCAGGAACCGAGGGTTTCGAAAAAGGTGAGCGCAAGGAAGGCCACAATGTGACCATTTCGTACTATGCACAACATCAGGCCGAGGAGCTGGACCTCGAAAAGACGGTGCTCGAGGTGGTCGAACAGGTTGCCGAGGGGCCGATCCGCACGCAGCTGCGTAATCTCCTGGGGAGCTTCCTTTTTCACGGTGATGACGTGTTCAAGAAGGTCTCCGTGCTGTCGGGGGGAGAAAAGAGCCGACTTGCTTTGGCAAAAATGCTCCTGCGGCCTGCGAACCTTCTTATTATGGACGAACCGACAAACCATCTTGACATGCAATCAAAAACCATGCTTCAGTCGGCCCTTTCAAAGTTCGAGGGAACCCTGGTGATCGTCTCACACGATCGATCGTTTCTTGATCCCATCGTGAATACGATACTGGAATTTGCTCCGGGAATGATGAAACGGCATGTCGGAACCGTGAGCGAATTTCTGGAAAGGAAAAAGCACGAGAGGACGAAGGCAGAGAGAAAACCTGCTTCCGTCGATGAAAAACATGATACAAAAGACAGGAAACGGCTGGAGGCTGAAGAACGGAAGGAACGGAACAAGCAGCTGCTGCCCCTGAAAAAGAGATTCGTGAAACTTGAAGAAAGTATTCAACGATTGGAGCTGCGAAAGAAAGAACTTGAGAAGATGATGGCAAATGAGGAATTCTACCATCGCGACGATGTGAGGGCAAGAACATCGGAGTATGGAGAATTACAGCGATCGCTGGAAAAGGCATATGCGGACTGGAATCAGCTTAGTTCGGAGATAGGTGAATGACTCGTTGGCCGGAATGCCTGCCCGCCGTGATGTGTGGCGGGGCATTCCGGCTTGCGGTTTTCTCCTGGTCGGAATATCATTCCGACCTACAAGGCGCAATGATTGAAGTTGTGGATTGTTCCGGAACTTGCTATACTTGACCAATACCCGGAGGGACGGAACAATGAAACAGGTCGTTGCAGTTGCTTCCTTAACACTTATTATCAGCGTTGCATCGGCACAGATTCCGGTGCCTGATATCAGTCAAACGCCGAATACTCCTGCTTCGTTGAGGGAGCAGAAGGTTTCCCGCGTCTTCCGCAATTCTTCATTCTTCTCACCAACAGTCTCATACGCGGGTTATACCATCGAAGGCCAGCAGCTCTACGGTGCCTCGTTGATGCTCCAATACAGCATGTTCCGGTCACGGTCCGAATCGATCGATCTTCTCGGCGGCGTGATGTTCCGATTCAGGAACGCCACCGATCCGGTGGATATGGAGAACTACACTCCCCTGGGAATCCGAGACCCTTACAACGATAAGGAGGCATCGCAATCGTTGCGCGGATTGAGATTCGGCTTAATGATGCTGGGGGCGGATATGACAGTGTACTTTGCGGAGGGAGATGTTCGACCCTATGCGGGCTTCGGAGGGATGCTTCTCATCTTCCCGTATCAGGGAATTGGTGCGACCATAGCCCCAGCCATGAAAGCGGGACTCCTCGTCAACCTCGACGGCGGTTTTTCAGGATTTGCAGAAGTGAAGCATGTCTTCGGGCTTCCCTTCTCTATCGGTGCCCCTTCTGCGGCATTCAAAGAGCTGACGGGATTTGCGTTCGGCCTTTCGTTCGCCCCCCGGTTCAACTGAAAACTTGTCACAGAGATGAATAAACAAAAAACGCCGGAGATGATCCGGCGTTTTGCTTTTGGTATGGACGTAACCTTAGGAGGTTTTAGACAAACATCGCGTCAAACTGATCTTCAGGAATGTCGGGCGGAAAAGCTCCGAAATTCTTCCCTTCCTGATCAGAATCCACAAAGTGATACACTTCCTGCTTGTTCTGCAGGCCCTTAAGAATTGCCAGGGCTCCCAAAACTGCGATCGATGTGAAAATGAGAAATTTCTTCATGACGTCATCCGTTCAAAGATCTATGCTTCCGTGCTCTCTGCTCCATGCTCTCCGCTCCATGCTCTCTGCTCTATATACTTATACAACGATCAAATAGCACGAATTGTTTCGCGAATTAACGAAATTTAAGGGATGAACAGACTGCGAGATGGGATTAACGGGTTTCGATGATTGCGAAGGCGACAACGGTATTCTCAGTATGAGACAATGAGAGGTGAACAGTGCAATTGCGGAGAGTCTCAGCTACTTCCCTGTACAACATGATTTTGGGGGCCCCTGACGGTTCGTTGATGACTTCAACATCTTTCCAGCGGAACTCTCCCCTCCAACCGGTTTGCATCGCTTTTCCCACTGCTTCTTTTGCTGCAAACCGAGCCGCAAAATGCTCGTGAGGATTCTTCTTCCCCCTGCAATACTCAATCTCCTTCTCTGTAAAGACCTTCCTGGTAAAGGCAGCACCCTGTTCGTCGAGCGTTTTCTTCAAACGCCGAACATCCACGACATCAACGCCGATTCCCTGAATGATCCCCTTGCTCACGCTGCACCATTTTCTTTCTTCACAATGCCGATCAGACGTGCAATATCGTCGACATCGTAATCCGCATGCGAATTGACCGTGCCGAATGTATCCCCGTACCGGGCAAAGACCGTTTTCATCCCCACCTGTTTCGCCCCAATCATATCCCGCTCCGCCCAATCGCCGATCATCAGCGATTCCGCCGGCTTGACTCCAAGTTTCTCGAGCGCTTTCTTGAATGGCCCCGGGGCCGGTTTCCGTTCACCCGAATCGTCAAACGTTACCACAACGTCAAAAATATGATGAAGGTTCAGGTAGCACAACCGGAGCCACGCCTCCCTTGCCGGCGCATCGGAGACAACAGCCAGCTTCAGCTGCATCTTCATCAGCTCCATGAGAGTCATATACACATGGGGATACGGAACGAGCGCTGCTTCCCGCGCTCTTCTATATGCAATCACGCCGGAGGAAAGAATCTTGTAGTCAATCTTGCTGAACTCATCGTAGAGAAGCTGATCGAACACGTTCTGGAATTCGATTCCCTTCTGCTTATAGATTTCGTCAATCCGCTGCCGGATTTCCTCCGCTGGAAGCTTCAATCCGGCATCCCGCATTGCCGCGATCGCGGCGTCAACGGCCTGACGCTTCATGGCCATGAAATCCACAAGCGTATTGTCAAGATCAAACACGACGGCCTTGATCATTTCTCCCGCTCCACAAGAAAGCGAACGGCAAGTTCATAGGTCATCGCACCAAAACCGCCCACAACACCCGAACAGACGGCAGCAATGACCGAGTGCCGCCGCCATTCCTCCCGCGCGTGTACATTCGAGATGTGAGCCTCAACGACGGGAATGGAAAGCGCCGCAATAGCATCCCGAATTGCATACGAATAGTGTGCATACGCCCCCGGATTGATCACCACGCCGTCAATTCCTCCGTCGAATGCTTTGTTCAGACGATCCACGATTGTCCCCTCGCTGTTCGTCTGAACGAATGTGAACCGGACACGCGGAAATTTCTTTTTCAGCCGCTGCTGGATCTCCTTCAGGGAAACCGTGCCGTAGATCGCAGGTTCTCTCTTCCCCAACAATCCCAGGTTCGCACCATTGATCACCAGAATTCTCATGAGTGTTTTCATCCTTTTAGACTATCTTCACCACAACAAGCGTCATGTCGTCGTGTTGTTTTGCTTTTCCGATGTAAATCTTCACATCGCCAAGAATTCCTTCGAGCATTTCCGCCGCTGAACGTTCGGCGTAGTTCTGCACGGTCGCGGCAAATCGCTCGTCTCCGTATTCTTCCAGCTTCTTGTTCATCGCTTCGGTAAATCCATCGGTGTAAAAGACAAAACAATCACCCTTTGCAAAGGGTATTTTCACTTCCTGAATCGTTTTTGAGAACTTCTTCCCATTCTCAAGTCCCAGGGCAAGCCCGTTGGGCTGAATCACTTCGAGCTTTTGTTTCTTCGTTCGCCAGACCAGAACCGGATTGTGCCCCGCACGGGTGAGACGCAGCCTTTTCTTTCCCATATCGAAGATTCCGTACACCATGCTGATAAAGGCACCCCGCTCCACGTTCTCGTAGAACAGCTTGTTCATCTGCTTTAACACCTCGCTCACAGAACCCGTTGGATTGGAAAGTGCCCTCAGGAAACCCTTCGCCAGCGTCATGTAGAAAGCAGCCTGCGTCCCTTTTCCCGAAACATCGCCAATGGCAATACCAAGCTCCCTGGGCGAATGAAGCACAAAATCAAAATAGTCTCCGCCGACTTCGAGAGCCGGCACGCAACGAGACGCGATGTCCAGCCCACGCACCTTCGGATTGCTCTTTGGCAGAAAACTCATTTGAACCTGCCGTGCAATTTCCAATTCCTGCTGCAACCGCTGCCGTTCGGTGATATGCTTTGCAAAGACCGGAACGATCGAATCGAAATCTGTGATCTCTTTTTTCCTGAATTGTGCAGCCACCGAGCCAACAATGAGCAAGCCGAAGAAAACGGACGTTGCAATCCCCGCCGATGTGTAGGTGACGTGTCCCGACATCCAGAGAGCGCCGGCATCCTGGGCCACCGCAATGGTAAACATCGCCAGAAATGCCGTAAGGACATCGTAGCGATAGAACGACCAGATCACAACCGCCCCGATGACGGCATGCAGAATGATTCCCGCCGGCAAGGGGAAAAAACTGCCCTGGCGCATGAGTCCAAGCGCAAGAGCTGAAATCGAAATCAGAACGACCGGAGATGAGAAATATCTACGAAGATACGAGACTGCAAAAAGGACAAACAGAGCAAAGAAATAGATTACTGCATAGAAATTGTGCGCAACGATCAGCAACGACGAAGCCGGGACGGAGAACATGCGAAGCGCATTGTCGTTTGAGGGCGACATCCAAACGGGAGTCATCGTGCCTGTTGCCGATACCATGGCAAGCCAAAGAGCCAACGCCCCCAGCCCAACACCAATACCACGGATGACGCCGGCCCCCACGCGGGAATGCGTGAAGTGTCCCCTGGTAAGAAGGTCAAGAGAAATGAATTTGTCGTTCCAGGTTTCCCGCCCGACGGATTCGCACACGGCCCAGATGAGCAAAAGCGCCCCGCCGATCAGCAGAGGAGCGAAAATCATCGAGAAGAGCAATTCCCACCCGACCTCCACCCCGGAGAGATACACCTCGAGTCCAACAAAAACGGCTGAAATAATGCCGATCATGATCGCAACGCGAAATCCGATTTCAAAGGATCGGAACCTTCTGAACGCAAGAATGACCAACGCAACGATGACAATCGCCGAGAGAATGACGATGATGATCTGGACTCCGGTCTCAAACGGCGTTCTGGAATAGATTGTTGGAACATTGAATTCAGTTTCGATTTTCGTAATCGTGTTTCCCGAAACGAGCACCTTGAGCTTCACTGAATTCGTCAGTGGAGGATATGTCGTATTCCATGTAAACTCGTGATCCGAGCGACCCGGCATTCCGAGTGTTCTTTCCGATGCCGGCTGTCCCGGATCCGTGCCTTGAGGAATTGCCCCGTAGCGTCGAATGACGGACCGTGCATATTCACGCGCTTCCGACATGGTCATGGACTCCAGGACAAGGCTGTCCGGAATTTTCCGGTCAAGGGTGATAATCCTGCCGGCTGAGGTCAGCTGCAGGAGCACCTTCCCTTTCAACATTTCCAGCATTTTTTCGGCCTCTTGCCTGCTGTCCCCGCCCCCGGATTCACGGCTCACGGCTTCGGCCGTCTTCCAACGCACTTCCCAGAAATAGCCGGGAATTGCGGCGCGCAGCAACTCGTTGGACTGTTCAAGACCCAATTCTTCCTGTGTTTGCCGAATGAGCTGCTTGTTCAGCCGAAGTTCGACTGCGGATGTGAGTCCGTCATGGGGAATTCGAAGGGAGTCCAGAAAGCTGCGTGATAGCTCGGTAATCTCTTCTGAATCCGTTTGGAGACGGATACCTCCGTTCGGATCCGCAAGCGGGTAGAGCCAGACAATAACAGGAACGGCGATGATGAGTAACAGCAGAAAGGGGAGTAACGACTTCAGTTTTTTCATGTGATCAGGGCCTGGAGAGTTTGGCAAGTTCATCCTCGATGAACTCGCGGACAACCGGCTTCAGATACATTTCCTCGATTCCGATTTCTGCAAGTCCCTGGGCAAGAATCGAGGCTTTTCTCTGAGGGGCAAGTTTTTTGTTGACAACAATGAGTCGCTCGTCCTTCAACACACAGAATCCGCCTTCAAAATCCCCCTTCTCATAGCGGATTCCGATGCCGCTTTTGCCGGCGAGGGCTTCAAGTTCTTTTGTCATTTCTTCTTGTGTCATGCTTGTACTCTTGTCATCAACTTATCTGAATTCTGGCTGACTTGCAAGAAAACGGTGCTTTGGGAGGTATCCCGGACACTGACCAGATTCAGCGCAATGACCTCCTTGTCTGTGCTTCCCCTGGTTTGCCTGGCCCCTGGCGAAACCGTTGAAACGGTTTGGCAGTACGGCTTCTTGTAACCTCCCACGACTTAAGTCGTGGGCTATGCCAAACGTCCACTCATGAAACCACTTCAGTGGTTTCACACCATAGGGTGAAGCGCGCCTTGAATTCAAAGGCACCACACCAAACAAATCTCTTACGAATTCAGAAGAGCATGCCGTTTGTTGAGCCACCAGGTTTCGATGTGACGCCCGCTCCACACTGTCAACCAGAAGAACAGAACACCGCCGACTACGTCTACGAAGTAATGATAGCGAAGATACACCGTACCGAGAATAAGCAACCCCGTGAGAACCACAAGCAACCATCGGCTCGAGAGCTTGAAGTGAAATCCAAGATACGCGACGATGAGGGACAGTTGCGTGTGGCCGCTTGGAAAGACATCTCGCTGAACAACCTCCGCCGGATTCGGGATATTCGTTGGTACGGACTCGCCAAAATTGACAAATGCGCGGAGGGGTTCTGTGAGGAGAATCCCCGGAAGCTCTTCCGCGAGCGAATGAAAATCGTGCAAGGTGAATCTGGGACCGATGGCCGGCAGGAGAAAATAACCCAGATACGAAAGGAAGAATCCGTAGACAATCATGAAGCCGGCTTTGTCAAATGACTTCAGGGTGTGCCGCCGATAGATTTCGATGCCCAGAATAAGAAAAAGAAGATAGTACGATGAGTAGGCAATTTGCAGGACCTCGGTGAGAACAGGATGAGCAAACTGCGAAAGCCAGACGGTCGGATCGACACCGAACAGCCATCGGTCGGCTTCGATAAAGAGCGTATCGTAATCCACCGGGTGGATGGGACGGATCATGAAATAGAGCTCTTTGAACACCAGCAGGACAATGATGTACAGATACCATCGATGCAGAGCGATAGAGAGCCGCGTCTTGCGTGTCTCAGCCCTGTTTGCAAGAAAAACAATGAGTGACGCGAAAGCGAGGTTGACAAGTACCAATTCCAGCCAGACCGTTACACGTGAGGCAAAAGCGATGTTCAGGAGGGAAAGAAACAGAAGGAAGAGAATACTGACGAAATCGGCGGCCGAGAATGATGCAAGCGCGTTACGGAATCTCATGCGTCAAAGCCATTGTATGAGAAGCGTGGCAATCGAAAGGAAGATCGTGATTCCCACGACATCCTGGAATGCTGTTTCAAATGGTCCTGCAGTCAGGGCGGGGTCGAAGCCGGCGCTTTTGGAAAGCATGGGCGTGACTGTGCCGACGAAACCGGAAATATTGATCGAGAGGAACATCGAAATGCCCACCACAAAGCCAAACACGGAAGATCCGTGCCAGTATCCTGCAACCAGTGCCAGCAGAAACCCGCAGACCCCTCCTATGATCAAAGTCGTCTGGAATTGCCGAAAGACCGGATTCCACCATCGTTTGACGTCAACATGCCCCGTCGCCAAGCCCCTTACGATCATGGCGGCGGATTGGAGACCCGTGTTGCCGGACAACGCCGAGATGATCGGCATGAACGATGCGAGGAGAATGACACGGGAAAGCGTTTCGTCAAACCGATGCACGACAAAGGCGGCTACAAGCTCAAGCGCAAGTGTCAGAACAACCCAGGGAAGTCTCAACAGTGCCACCTGCATGGGCGAACGACGCTCCAGTTCCTCCGCGTCGGAACCGACCATGCGTGCCACGTCCTCTTCGTGCTCCTCTTCCAGAACATCGACGATGTCATCCACCGTGATGCGGCCAAGCAGCTTCCCAGCCTTGTCGGTGACGGGCAGCGAGACAATGTCATGCTTCTTGAACACCTGGGCAACCTGCTCCTGATCGACATCCGTCGTCACGCTCACTATTTCCGTGGTCATCAGTTTCTGAATCCGCTTATTGGGCGCATACAGGAGCAGTTCTTGCAGCGGAACACTTCCAATGAGCACCCCGTCATCGTCCACGACGTACACGGCATAAATGTTCTTGTGCTCCTTTGCCATTCTGCGCACTTCCCTGATCGCCTTCTTGATCGTGTCTTTCTTGTGCACGATGGCAACTTCCTTGGCCATGATGCCGCCGGCCGTGGACGCATCATACCTCAACAACTCCTCGACATGCGAAGAGTCCTCGACGCCCATTGTTTCGAGAACCTCTTCCGCTTTTTCTTCGGAAAGTTCGCCGACGATATCGGCCGCATCGTCGGAGTCCATTTTGTCAACCAGCTCGGTCAGCTTGAGCTGCGGCAGTGTCTTGAGCAGTTGTTCCCGATGGGTTTCGTCGAGTTCGAGCAGAACCTCGCTTCCGACTTCACTCGGAAGGAGATTAAACACGAAATTCGTTTCCTCAACTTCGAGCCGGTTGATGATGTGGGCAACGTCGGCCGGATAGAGGTCCTGGAGAATGTTCAGGAGGAGGAATTCCGAACGGGATCGGACGATATCCTCAATATCCTGGATCAGTTCATCGTCAACTTCGATGAGTTGCCGGTCCTGCTTGGTTAAAGACTCGGTATTTTCTTCCTGTTCAACCATGATGATAAGCTCGAAATCTAAATTTCTAAATCCTAAACAATTTCAAAAATACGAAATACAAAACCGGTTTTGGATCTTGATCAATTAGAATTTGTTTCGTTTTTCGTTCCCGCGTACACAGGGAATTAGGACTTGGATATCTTAGTCAATATCGCCCCAAAAATCTTCATCAACTCGGTCGCCTCGCCGAAGAGCCACTGCCGCTCTTCTTGCATGTCGTCCGGACATCGTATGAGTCGAATCCATAGACGGCTTTCCTTTGATTCCTTTCGGCAAATCTTGATTCTGAAGACAAAGTCTTTCTTGCTCAGCGATTCATTCGCCTCGATATAGTTACCAGCAACCGAACCTGACGCGCGTATGAGTTGTGTTCCATACTCAACGCTGGAAATTGTTTTGGGCACCTTCTCCGCAAACTGCGAACATCTTTTGGCAAACCCGTATGTGCGTTCCTCCAGATCATAAATCCTTGGAGACTGCTTGTCCCCCATATTCTCCCCTTGTGATAAATCCGAAATTCGAATACCTAAATTCTAATCGAATTCGAATTCCCGCGTACGCAGGAACTAAACTCTAAACAAATTCAAAGCACGAAAATGTTTCGGATTTCGAGCATTGGAGTTTTGTTTAGAATTTCGTATTTAGGATTTCGGATTTATAACTTCCGATTTGGCATCCAGTTTCCTCGTGAGCTCTATGAAATCCTCCACACTCAACTCCTCCGGTCGTCTTTTCAAATCAAGTCCGGTGGACGCAAGCCCTTCCTCCGTAAACCCCATGAATCTCAGTCCATTGAAGAGGGTTTTTCGGCGTTTCCCGAACGTCCCGCGCACGACCTCCCTGAAGAGCTTCTCATTGTGATCGGGCACCGATTGACGCATGCGGAGCCGCACGACAGCCGAATCGACGTTTGGGGCAGGGTAGAACGAGTTACGTGAAACGCGAAAGAGTATTTTCGCATCGCTGTAACATTGCGTCACGACCGAGAGAATGCCGTATTCCTTGGTTCTTCGCTTCGCAACCAGCCGCCGGGCCACATCGAGTTGCATCATCACCACCGCATCCTCGAAGGCTGTACGGTTGTCTATCATCCAGAAGAGAATCTCGCTCGTAATATAGTAGGGGATGTTCCCCACCACCCTGATTCGCTTCCCGTACTTTTCTTTCAGAATCGCTGGATCCACCTCCAGAATATCTTTCTGGATAATCTCAAGGTCGCTGCCAAACCGTTCCCTCAGCACTTCAACCGCTCTCGAATCGATTTCCACGACAAGAAGGCGATCGACTTTGCCGATCAGATGATTCGTCAAAGCTCCCGTGCCTGCTCCGATTTCCAGAAGGAAGTCGTTCCGATGAAGGGAAAATTCTTCCAGAATATTCCGGGCAACATTTTCATCGCGAAGAAAATTTTGCCCAAGGGATTTTTTAGGAACGATCATTCATCACGTGTCAAAATCTCTTGAATATAGCCAACCACGGCGGGAGAAGCAACGAAAACGGGAATAATGGAAGAATGGAAAAGTAGGAGGAGAGGGGAAAGACCTCAATGAGTCGCCCACGATTTCAGCAGACCTTGTTTCTCTATTCCATTAATCCAGCATTCCAACACTCCTGCTCATCGTTTGTCGCATCCTTTTGTCCGTCCGATCCTCTCTTTCCTTCCCTCTCCACCCCAATTTCCCCTCCTTGCATTTCCTCCGAAATTCCGTTACCATTTTTCAGAGAATTTTTATCGACGACCTCCGATGCCAAAAGCAACTCCATACCATGTCAGTGTCGTTGTTCCACTCTACAACGAAGAGGAATCCCTTCCGGAGCTCCTCGAAAATATCGAGGGGGCACTGAAAAAAATCAAGAAACCGTTTGAGGTGATTTTTGTCGATGACGGCAGCACGGACGGGTCATTCGGGGTCCTTAAGGGGCTTCACAAAGGGAACAAAAACGTCAAGGTGATTCGTTTTCGCAGGAATTTTGGAAAATCCGCCGCGCTTTCCATTGGATTCGCCGAGGCACTGGGCACATTTGTCGTTACCATGGACGCCGATCTGCAGGATGACCCTGCCGAAATACCGGGACTGCTCGAGGCAATGGGAGATTCTTTGGACCTCGTCTCCGGCTGGAAGAGGAAGCGGTTCGACCCCATTTCGAAGACCATTCCCTCGCGATTCTTCAACTTTGTGACAGCCAAGATGACGGGGATTCCGCTCCATGACTTTAATTGCGGACTGAAGGCCTACAGACGGGAAGTAATCAAGGAAATCAATGTGTACGGTGAGTTGCATCGGTACATTCCTGCCCTCGCTCATTGGGCCGGCTATCGCGTGGGCGAAAAAGCGGTGCAACATCACCCCCGTAAATACGGGCGCACGAAATTCGGCCTCAGCAGGTTCTTCAAGGGATTCCTCGATCTCCTTACCGTTCTCTTCAACACCCGTTACATCCGCCGACCCCTTCATCTCTTCGGCGTCTGGGGCATCGTCTCCTTTCTGATTGGTGGTATCATCGACCTGTATCTTTCAATCGAATGGCTGCGGGGAGAGACCTCGCTGAGCAACCGGCCCCTTTTCATGGTGGGCTTCTTTCTCATTATCATCGGCGTACAGTTCATATCAATCGGATTGCTGGGGGAGATGATCACACGGCAAGAACAGGGTGAACGAACCTACTCCATACGGGAAACTCTGAAGTAGGAACTTCCACAAGAGCGATTCCCGGCGCTGTCCGCCGAAATCTCCGGAATGTCATCCCATGAAAACGAAAATCGAACAATCGATTTCCCTCAAGACCGATTGTCGGCATTTTCGGGGCGATGTTCCCTGCAAGCCTCATAAACAATTCAGCGTTCACTGTGTCGAAGCAAACGGAACAGACTGCAAGTATTACGATCGCTCGAAGTACAGGATTCTCATCATCAAGCTCGGCGCCATAGGAGACGTTATCCGGACCACTCCGCTTCTCCAGGCGCTCAAAAAAAGCAATCCGAACGCCCGCCTCACCTGGTTAACACTGAGTCCCGAAGTACTCCCCGACATCGTCGACGACAAGATGGAGTTCAGCCTCAGGAACATCGTTACGCTCCGATCGATGCATTTCAACGCCCTCTACAATCTCGACAAAGACCGCGAAGCATGTGCCCTTGCAAGTCAGATTTCTGGGGATTTGAAAAAGGGATTCACGCTCAGGGACGGGTTGCCCTCTCCGATCGATGAAGACGCAAACCACAAATTCCAGACAGGAGTCTTCGACGATGTGAGCAAAGCCAATACAAAGAGCTATCAACAGGAAATATTCGAACTTGCAGGCCTGCAGTTCAACGGCGAACCGTACGTCCTTGACAATTTTGGCTCTCACGGATACCGATGGAATATCCGGAAGAAGAAGAAGGTGGTTGGACTGAACACAGGATGCGGGGATCGATGGACTTCCCGGCTGTGGGACGACAAGAACTGGATCGCACTTGCAAAGAACCTCAGGAAACATGGATTCGACGTGATCCTCCTGGGAGGCAAGCAGGAGCATGAAAAGAACCGGAAGATCGCCAGACTGTCGGGAGCAAAGTATCCCGGTCATTTTCCGCTTCAGCAGTTCATCAACCTCGTCGACCAATGTGATCTTGTCGTCACGGCCGTGACCATGGCCTTGCATCTCGCCATCGGACTTGGGAAGCAGGTCGTTCTGCTCAACAACATTTTCAACAAGCATGAGTTTGAACTTTACGGAAAGGGAACCATCCTGGAGCCGAGCCGGCCCTGTCAATGCTTTTATCACCCCGTTTGCACAAACAAGGAATACCGGTGCATGGAGTACTTGAGCGTCAAGCAGGTTCTTGAGGCATGCAGGAGGCTACTCAGCTGACTTTTTCCATGAAGACGCCGCCATGAAGATCGTTCTCGTCGGGACCGCCTACCCACTGCGCGGGGGGATTGCCCACTATTTCGCCTTGCTCTACAAGAATCTCTCCATCCGGCACAACGTCGAGGTTGTTACATTCACGCGGCAATATCCTGCCCTTTTTTTCCCGGGGAAGACACAGGAAGAACAACTCAGCGGGGGCGTTGCCATCCCCAGTGAACGGCTTATCGATTCCATCAATCCCATGACATGGGTCACCGCCGCCCGTGCCATTGCCCGCAAGAAACCTGATCTCCTGATCTTCAAGTACTGGCTTCCCTTTTTTGGGCCGTGCTTTGGCGCGATCGCTTCCATGGTTCGCAGGTGGACGGGCGCAAAAGTCCTTTTCATCTGTGACAATGTCATTCCCCATGAACGGAGGCCGGGAGATGTTCTCTTCACGCGTTTCGCTTTTCGCTCTGTTGACTTCTTCATTGCCCAGTCAAGGGCAGTCGAACGAGATTTGAAGGCGTTCTGGCCGGCCGCGAGGTGCCGCTTCGCTCCCCATCCCGTGTATGAGATATTCGGCAAGCGCCTCTCAAAAAGCCTCGCACGTAAAAGGATTGAATGTTCAGACAAGCGCGTACTCCTGTTCTTCGGATATATACGGCGCTACAAGGGATTGGAAACACTCCTCCATGCAATGCCTCTTATCCTGAAACGCCTTTCGGTGACCCTCCTCGTTGTGGGGGAATTTTATGAAGACGAGCACCGATATCGTGGACTTCTCAAAACGCTTTCGCTGGAGAAGCATGTTCTCATTCGTGCAGACTACGTACCAAACGACCAGGTCGGAGCATATTTCTCTGCAAGCGATGTTGTCGTGCTTCCGTACCGCTCCGCCACTCAAAGTGGAATTGTCCAGATTGCCTACCAGTTTGATAAATCGGTCATAGCAACCGATGTCGGTGGTCTCTCCGAAGTGGTCATCGATGGTGTCACGGGATTCATCGTTCCGCCTAATGACCCTTCAGCCCTGGCAGATGCCGTGGTCGAGTTCTACCAGAAGAAGCTGGAAAAGAAATTCGAGAGGGGGGTAAAAAAGGAGAAGCCCAGGTATTCATGGAATGCCATGGTACAGACAATCGAAGAAATGACTCAGGGGAAGCCTGGTAAAGAAACAAGAGGTCGCCAGCTGCAACCATCGAAGAGTTGATCTTTCCATTCATCCTCTTAATTCCCTTCGGCAATCCCGGTAATCATCAATCGTGTCGGCGAGGTCATCTTCATTGATTTTTCGGTCTTGATGCATCATATTGCATTGCTGTGAAATACGATCCCATAAAAAATGTCATCGGAACAACAGTCCGCAACAGCGTGGTCCTGCGAAAGATTTTCTATCAGGTCCTTGGGCTTATGTTTTTGCGCGAATGGCACGTGAAGCGCGCTCTGAGGCAAATACTGCGAAATGCAGCACACCGGCCTTTTTGCATTCTTGATGCAGGAAGCGGTTTCGGCCAATATTCATACTTCCTGGCCCGGTCGTTCCCCGGGGTCGTCATTCATGCCGTCGATGTCAAACAGGAGCAGATTGAGGATTGCCGTAAGTTCTTTCAGAAGACAGGATTGTCTCATGTCATCTTTGCTGTCGAGGATCTCACGGCAATGCAATACGAAAGGAAGTTCGATCTCATTCTTTCGGTCGACGTGATGGAGCATATCGAAGACGACAACGCCGTGTTTCGGGGTTTTTGCAGGGCTCTGAAATCCGGAGGCGTGGTTATCATTAATACGCCTTTAAGCGCCGACCGGCGAGCGGAGAAAGATGAGCCGAAAAGCTTCATTGACGAACACGCCCGGTACGGCTATCCTCCCCACGAACTCCAAAGCAAACTCGAAGCGGCAGGGCTGGTGTTCGATAATCTGAAGTTCACGTACGGCAGGTGGGGCGGAACTGCCTGGCGCATCGGCATCAAATTTCCGATGTTCATGCTGGATCGGTCGAAACTCTTCTTCGTACTCCTTCCATTCTATTATCTCGTCACTCTCCCCTTTGTTCTGCTTCTCATGACAATGGAGTACCATTCCACAGTCGAGGCCGGAGGCGGACTCCTGGCCATCGCAAGGAAGCCGTGAGATCATGAGTCAACCGGCAGTCTTTGTTATTCTCGTGAATTGGAACAGGAAGGATGACACTTTGGAATGCCTGCATTCGCTCGCCAATGTTACCTATCCGCGTATGCATATTGTTCTTGTCGATAATGCTTCGACCGACGATTCCGTGGCAAACGTGAAACGGGAATTCCCTTCGGTGAACCTGATCCGCAACCGGTCGAACTTGCGTTTTGCGGGAGGCAACAACGTCGGAATAGCGCATGCACTCGGCAAAGGCGCCGATTATGTTCTCCTCCTGAACAACGATACGGTCGTCGACCCGGATTTTCTCACAAGATTGGTAAACACGGCCGAGCAGGCACCGACAAACGGAATGGTAGGGGGAAAGATCTATTATTACGGGGACCGAAACAGAATCTGGTACGCTGGCGGCAGAATTGAATGGTGGAAGGGATGGATATCGCATATTGGATTGAGGGAAGAAGATCGCGGGCAGCACGACAAATCCGCTCAAGTTGATTACATCACAGGTTGTTGCCTTCTCGTGAAGCGGCTCGTTATTGAGACTGTCGGGATGCTTGATGAGAGGTTCTTCATGTATGGAGAGGATGTTGACTGGTGCCTCAGGGCACAGCGGGTAGGTTTTCATCTCCTGTATGAACCGGGCGCGAAGGTGTGGCACAAACTCTCTGCGAGCTCGGGGGGGCATTTTTCGTGGTACAAGAATTGGAACAAGCTGAGAAGCACACTTCGTCTTGCGGCGCGGTATGCAAATCCGTTCCAGTGGGTCACAATTCCCGTCATGCTGCCGCTCTGTGTTCTCTGGCAGTTCGTGGGAATGTCTCGACACAGGAGTTCCAGATAACCTGCGGTATGCTGTCTTTCAATCTTTACGAATGGACAATCTCGAAATACAAAGAAAAACCTGGGATGTGTTGGCGCAGGTTGACCCAATGTGGGCCATTCTGACCGATGACCAGAAGCTCGGTGGCAGGTGGGACTCGGACGATTTTTTTGAACAGGGGAGAATTGAGGTGAACGCACTCGTTTCTGAACTGAAATCGCTCGGACTTCCCCTGGCGATGGGAGACGTGCTTGACTTCGGGTGCGGCATCGGGCGCCTTTCTCAGTCCTTCTGCAATCATTTCCGATTGTGCACAGGCGTGGACATTTCGCCGCGGATGATCGTCAAGGCGACTGAATTCAATCGGTTTCCCGATCGTTGTCGGTACGTCGTCAACGAGGCCCCCGATCTTCATCAGTTCCCTGATGGCAGTTTCGACGTTGTCTATTCGAATATTGTGCTTCAACACGTTCATCCCGGAATCGCGAAGCGATACATCAGAGATTTCGTCCGCATTGTGCGTCCTGGTGGCTTGATCGTATTTCAGATACCGTACTGGATCCATTGGAAGAGGCGCGTCCAGTGGCGGAGAAGGCTTTTTGAACTGCTTGTCCGGTTGGGTCTCCAGGGACAGTTTTTGATAACGAGACTAAAGATGAATCCGATGCGTATGTCATTCCTGCGCAGGGAAACAATAGAAAAGATCCTCACAGAATCCGGTTGTTCTCTTCGCGATGTCAAGTCATGGACGGACGGGGAAATAGGAAGCTGCCGATACCTGGCGGTCAAAACGAATCAGCCGAACATAGTTTGACCTTCAAGGGATAGCAAGACAAGAATGGAAATCCGCTCTCACATCCTGGCGAGCAATACTCTTCTTAATTTTGTTGGACAGGGTTTGCCTTTGCTGGCGGGATTAGTGGCACTTCCGTTGGTGATTCAAGGCCTCGGGCCGGATCGCTTTGGGCTGCTTTCGCTTGCGTGGGTGATTCTCGGATATTTCAGCGTGTTCGACCTCGGATTAGGGAGAGCGACGACGAAGTACGTTGCTGAGGCTCTGGGAAATGGAGAAGAGGATCAGGTGCCGCGCATCATATGGACAACGGTAACAATGCAGGGACTCCTGGGGATTCTGGGTACGCTCGTTTTTGTTGCCATTACTCCAATGATCGCGGATCAGGTTTTGAATATTTCTCCAGAGTTCAGAGCTGAAGCGATATCGACATTCTATTTGCTTGCCCTGTCAGTTCCATTGATTCTGATTTCTAGCTCGTTTTCGGGAGTTCTGGAGGCATCACAGAAGTTTGGCTTGGTGAATGCGGTGCGAATTCCATCGAGCTTCTTATCCATCGTCCTTCCGCTTCTGGGGCTCGCGATGGGCTATCAGCTGCCCGGTATCGTCCTTCTCATTGTGATTTCAAGGGTCCTTTCCCTGCTTGCGTTAATTGCTTTCGCTCTCCGGACTTTTCCAACCATGCGGAAGTACTCAGTCCAATTCTCCCTTCTTTCGCAACTTCTACGATTTGGGGGTTGGATTACCGTGTCAAGTCTTGCGGGTCCAATCCTGGTATACCTGGACCGCTTCCTTATTGGCTCTGCTCTTTCAATGGCAACTGTTGCGTACTATACCGCTCCATTTGAGGTGGTTACCAGGCTCTGGATAATCCCCGGCAGTTTGGTTATGACTCTCTTCCCCGCTTTCAGCACTCTTGGAATGACACACAGAGAAGATTTGCAGCTCGTGTTCGTACGATCCATCAAGTACTTGCTTCTGGCGACAGGGCCATTGATCCTGATCCTCCTGTTCTTTTCAAACACAATTCTCCTTCTGTGGTTGGGCCCGGAGATCGCAGAACAGAGTTCCCTTACGTTTCAAATTCTTCTCCTCGGAACCCTCGTCGGGTTGCTTGCTCCGGTGTCAAGTGCCCTCCTTCAGGGATTGGGACGTCCAGAAATCCTTGCCAAACTCTATGCGGTGGAGATACCTTTCAATATTGTACTGGTGTGGGTTCTTGTGCAAAGCTTCGGAATTGAAGGTGCGGCACTTTCGTTTGCTTTACGCGCTTCAATCGAAACTGCCATATTGTTCTTTCTTTCTTCGAAGTTCCTCTCTCTCCCTCGTCGTTTTGTTGTGGAGAATGGTCTGGGGCGTGTTGTTTCCATTCTCGGAGTCCTTGCCGCTCTGCTTTGGATCGCATCAATGATGCAAGGTGTTCCTTTACAGATCGGCATTGTTCTCGTGGCAATGGTGTCATTCGTCCTTGCGACATGGGCTTTTGCATTCGACGAGAAGGACAAAAAGATCCTTGTTTCGATGACTGGGAGGCTGTCATCCATCATGCCGGGAGGAAAAGGATAACAAATGTGGAAACGTAACCTCATAAGATTCATGTACACCCTGAACAATTATCTAAAAAAAACAAGAGGCGGAAATCTCGCCGTGATACAATTCCTGAGGCGCAACACTTATCAGCTCCTCATGAAAGTCTTTGCTCCCGGCAATGTGTACCTCACGAGAATCAACGACATCCCTATGTACGTCTACTCAAACACAGTGAGTTTCCAGGACTACGTTCTCCAGGCATACGAACCCTATACCACTGAGATCTTCAAACAGACAATCAAGCCCGGCGCGGTTGTGGTCGATATTGGGGCTCAGTTTGGCTATTTCTCACTTCTGGCGGCAAGGCAAGTCGGGGTCGAAGGAAGGGTCTTTGCCTTTGAACCTTCCATATCGAATTTTAAGCTTCTGAGTGATAACATCCGGCTGAACAAATATGAAAATATCACCCCTTTTCAAAAAGCCGTCGGGGAAAAACTATCCACGGTGACTCTTTTTATCTATAGGGATTCCGATTCGCACGGCATGTACCAGCGCCCACAAACGCCTGTGAAGGAAAGTGTAGAGGTCGAGTGCATTGCGCTCGACCAGTTTCTGAAGGTGGAAACAGTCGACTGCGTGAAAATGGATATCGAAGGTCATGAGCCATATGCGCTGGAGGGAATGAAACAAACCATTGCAAGAAGCAAGAATATGGTTCTTTTCGCTGAGCTTGTACCCGGATTCCTTCATGAGGCCGGTAAGAAATACGAGGATTACATTGCACAACTTCACTCGCTCGGATTTCACATCCAGATCATCGATGAAGACCAGCGATGTCTCAGACCCTTGACAACCCACATAATTCGGACGGAAGATGAGTTCTGGCACGCGAATCTCTATTGCACGAAACGGGGCTTGTGAAACGGCACCCTCTGCCTGAAACGCAACTATGTCCCTTCAAACAGTCTGAAATGAGATTGTCAGGATGAACATCGCCGTCTTCCATAACCTTCCCTCCGGCGGAGCACTGCGGGCGCTCTATGGCCACGTCGAACACTTGACACACGCCGGCCATTCCGTCGACGTTTTTGTCCCGGCAACGGGAGAAAGGAAGTTCTTCCCACTCGAGCGATTTGTAAAGCGCATTGTCGTCGGGCCCGTTCGCATGACACCCCTCGGAATTGTAAAGTCACTGGCAAAATATGTACCCCCTCTCCCGGGATTCAACATATCGCTTGCCGATCTGGAGAGTACGCAGAAAGAACTTGCCTCATCCATCAACAAGGGCAATTATGACGTTGTCTTTGTTGAACAGGATCAATACACGATGTCACCTTTCATTCTGAAATTCCTCAGTAAACCTTGTGTTTATTACTGTCAGCAGCCCGTGAGACTGAATGAAGGGATTGTTGTGAACCTTGAAAAGAGCGGCGGGCTCAGCTTGTGGAAACGGATACGGCGGCGATACTTTCGAACGAGACTGACAAATATCGATCGAAAGAATGCTTCGTTCGCAAAGCACATTGTCGTCAACTCGTGTTTTTCACGGGAAACTGTATTGAGAGCCTACGGCGCAAATTCGACCGTTTCCTATCTTGGCGTGGATGTTGAAATGTTTCGTAGAATGAATATCAAGCAAGAGCACTATGTTCTTTCGGTGGGAGCCTTGAGCCCATTGAAGGGACATGAATTCATCATACGATCGCTTTCGAGAATCAAGCAATCACTTCGTCCTCCTTTTGTGATCGTTTCCAATAGCAATAATCCATCCATGAAATCCGACCTTGAACGCCTCGCCGCGAGGGTTGGCGTCGATCTTAGTATCAAAACATTTGTTTCTGATTCAGAACTGGTGGAACTCTATAATAGAGCCAGGCTCTTCCTGTATGCACCCTACCTCGAGCCGTTTGGCCTCGCACCCCTGGAAGCGATGGCTTGCGGTACACCCGTGGTTGCGGTCAGGGAAGGCGGCGTTCGTGAAACGGTCATTCATGGCGAAACCGGCCTGCTGACGGAACGCGACGAGCATGCATTTTCCGAAACCGTCAAAGAGCTTCTTCAAAACGTGAAGAAACGCCGATCTATGAGCACCCGAGCCATAAGGACGGTACGGGAGTTTTGGACATTACCCCTTGCCGCAAAAAGACTGATAGATAACCTGAACCGAGCCGTGAAAACACAGGAATAGCCGGTGACACCGGGAATCTCCTCACAAAAAAGAGCTGAGCAATCAGTCGTCTCATGAAGAAACAGGTCGCCATCGTTCGTGGCCCTAATCTCAATAGTTGGGAGATGCAGAATTTCTCGCCGCTTCAAGATGAGTTCGATCTTGTCGGTTTCACGAGTTACGGGCACAATTTTGGGATCTCAGAAATCCCGTTCCCGGTTCGGAAACTGGTTTCGGTAGGTCAGACACTCCGGGCTCGTGCGCTTCGTTCTGTCATGTCCGGCCTCGTGGGTGATTACCACGATCTCATCGGCCTCGAAGCAGCTCTGAAGCAGTTCGATATCGTACACAGTGCGGAAACATCATATTATTGTACTTATCAGGCGGCAAAGGCACGAACAAAGGAACGATGGAAACTCGTTGTGACCGTGTGGGAAAACATTCCGTTTCTCTATGATGCATTGAAGACCACAAGAAACAAGAAAAGAGTCTTTTCCAGTACAGACCTCTTCCTTGCTACTTCTACGCGCGCCAAGGAGGTTCTCCTCCTCGAAGGTGCGCCGGAAGAAAAAGTCATGGTCCAAATGCCGGGAGTCGATACCCATCACTTTTCGCCGCGGAAAAAAGACGCCGATCTCCTCCGGAAATTTGGCTGCGAGCCGGATGATACGCTTGTTCTTTTCGTCGGCCATTTGTCGAGGCAAAAGGGCGTCTTTGATCTTCTGTATGCATTTCATCTCGCGCTTCGTCGGATGCGGAAACCAAAGGGCGCCCGTTTGTTGATAGGCGGGAGGGGACCTGAGCACGCTTCAATGCACCGCATCATCGGCAGTTTGGGCCTTGACCGGCATGTGATCTTCCTTGACACCCATCCATATTCGTCCATGCCGGCAATCCACAACCTTGCCGATATCTTCGTGCTTCCCAGCATCCCCGTCCCGCAGTGGCAGGAGCAATTCGGCTACGTGCTGGTCGAAAGCATGGCATGCGGAAAGGCCGTGATTTCTACCACGAATGGATCGATTCCCGAAGTTGTCGGAAATGCGGGAGTGCTTGTACCACCGAACGATTTTGTCTCCCTCGGCAGTGCAATCGAGGGACTTATCGGTGACCCGAAAAAGCGCGCCGCCCTGGGAAGGCGCGCCCGCGCCCGAGTGGCTTCTCTGTTCGATGCCCGGCATGTTGCCGCGCAGTTGAAACGCCACTACAAGTCTGTCCTCTCGCAATGACAGTCTTGCATCGTCACACGTCATCGACGGCACGCCAACCCGCCTGACAGCCATGGCAATACTCTCCGTTGTTCTCGTCAACTATAATGGATTTCGTGACACACTTGACTGCATCGCTTCACTGCATGCAAGTTCCCTTCGTGATATCGACCTCATTGTGGTCGACAACGCCTCCACCGATGGATCGGTTGCGCAGCTTCGTGCAACACATCCGGACCTTCATCTGATTTGCAACACCGAGAATCTTGGTTTCTCGGCGGGGAATAACGTGGGCATTCGCCGTGCGCTTGAAACCGACAGCGGCTATGTCCTGTTGCTCAATAACGATACAATCGTCGACACGCGTGCCCTTGAAGTGATGATTCAGACAATGGAAGAGAATCCCGAGGCCGGAATTGTCGGAGCAAAAATTCTGTATTTCGATCAACCGGGCACTGTGTGGTTTGCGGGCGGGCAATTCAACCGCAATTCGGGGTTCGGAAAACATTTTGGCCTCGGAAAACCTGACGACGGCTCGTTCGATGCGGTCCGTCCCTGCGATTTCATCACCGGCTGCTGTCTTCTTGCACGACGTGAGGTCTTCGACCAGATTGGACTTCTCGACGAGGATTTCTTTGCGTACCTTGAGGATGTCGATTTTTGCATGCGCGCCCGTGATAAAGGATTTACGATCCTCTATCAGCCGCGTGCAAGAATCCATCACAAGGTATCTTCAACGACGGCATGGGACAGCCCCTTGTACTTGTATTTCAATCTCAGGAACAAGATCGTCTTTCTCCGCAAACGGAGCAGGCCTGCACGATGGATGCCGTACATCCCGCTTCTGGTGTATTACTACCTCCGCCAGTTTGCGCGCCTGATCATAAAGCGGCGAAACGCCCATGCCGTGCGCGCTGCCTGGTGGGGACTGATCGACGGTCTTCGGAACTTCACCGGCACCCAAGGCAGAGGACGCGTTGCTCAAGTCGAGACTGAACAATGACAAGCGTGCACCTTTATAGTCCGTATTGGTCGACGTTTGGCGGAGGCGAGAAATACGTCATAGCCTTCGCCAGTGCCCTGTCGCAGCTTCCGGACCTCCAAGTCACGATGCTTTCCGCCCATCCTGCAATTACAAAAGAAATTCTCGGACAGTACTTCAATGTTGACCTTGGCGCTGTCGATTATCAGCTTCTGACAAGAGGGGAGAAAGACATCCCGACCATCACAGGGAATTCAGATCTCTTTGTGTGCCTGTCGAATTATCGGTACATCGAATCCGGGGCCCGGACAAAAGTGTACCTTCTCCAGATACCGTATGCACGCATCACCCTCTCTTCGATTCTCGCGAAAACCATGGGCGGTACCATACGAGAAGCGGCAAAGGACCTCTACCGCATCCGGTTTCTCTCGAGGGTGCAGAATGATACCGACCGTGTTGTGGTCAATTCTCACTTCGTGCAGAAAACACTGGAGAAGAGCTACGGAATTCGCTCAACCGTGCTTCACCCGCCCATTCAGGATTTCTCCATTGACGGGACCGTGAAAAAGAACACGATTGTGAGTGTCGGCCGATTCTTCCGCGGGCTCTACAACGACAAGCGCTACGTCTTTCTCACCGAACAGTTCCGCACTCTGTGCCGGTCCTCGCTCAAAGGCTGGGAATATCATATCATCGGCAGTTGTTCGTTCGACCGGGATTCGTCGGGCCTTTTGAATGAGCTTCGAACAGTGAATCAAGGTTTCCCGGTTTTCTTTCACGTGAACGAATCCTACGACTCGATGCGCATGCTGGTCAACGAGGCGAATGTGTTTTGGCATGCAGCCGGATATGGCGCCGATGAAGAACGCCATCCCGAACGCACAGAACACTTTGGCATGACAACAGCAGAAGCCATGTCGGCAGGGTGCATTCCCATTGTCGTCAACAAGGGCGGGCAGCGGGAAATCGTTCGTCACGGGGTCGACGGTTTTCTCTGGAACACAGCTCAAGAACTTGAGCAATGGACTCTCTCCGTCGCACAGCACACCGTGGATCTGCCCGCGTTGCGGAACAATGCGCGTGAACGTTCCCTCGTTTTTTCAATAGAGTCGTTTCGACGCGGTGTGATGGAGATATTCCAATCCATTCAACATGAGCCGCGCACCATCACAAAATCAGGAACGCCATGACGCAATCTCAAAAGAAGAAGAAAGAATCCGGACGCAATGCATCATCGGACATGTCGTGGATTCCCCACAAATATCACCACACCGTCGCTCTTTTGATCATCTTCCTGAGTCTCGTGGTATTCTTCCGGGAACTTGTCTTTGAAGGAAAGATCATCCTCGCACCCGACGACATCGGCCATCAGAGTTTTGCCGCGTATGTTGAGGACGCCGGCAAGGAAGGGATCTTCCCGCTTTGGAATCCGTACATTTTCTGCGGCATGCCCGCGTATGCAAGTCTCATGGCTGTCGGAGAGCGGGTATTCGATCTTTCTGAAACAATCCTAACCATTGTTTCGAACATCGGCCGGTTGTTCTTCCTGAACCAGCAGAACGGATGGCAACTGTTCTACTATTTTGTCATGGGGGTGGGCGTATATTTGTTGGGACTTCGCAAGCTGGAGAGGAAGATCCCCGCGGTCATTGCCGCTGTTGCAACGATCTTTTCAATGTACATCATCATTTGGATGATGAGCGGCCACGGGACCAAACTTCTCGTTATGACATTTTTCCCTTACGTGCTTCTTCTTCTAGACCGGCTGCATGAACGCTTTTCCCTGATTGATGCGTTTTTACTCATTCTTGTGTTGCATTTTTCGCTCGTTGGCGCTCATATTCAAATGCTGTTCTATATTTTTCTTTCTGCCGCCGTGTATTTCCTCTTCTTTCTTGTGAGACATCTCATCGCGAAAGTGTGGTGGAATAGCGCGATCAAGGCGGCACTCGTCTTTACGGCGGCAACGCTCCTTGCCTTCACGATGGTCGCAGACCGTTATCTTTCAATTCTGGAATACAGCCCCTATTCAATGCGCGGGGCGGAGCCGATTACGCAATCGCAAACGGTTCAATCTTCCCCGAAGTCTGAGGGCGGACTTGACTACGATTATGCCACAAACTGGTCTCTTGGCGTCGGAGAACTCTTCACCATGATCGTACCATCCTGGTACGGCTTCGGCAATCATGTGTACCAGGGTCCCCTGAGCAACAATCAGCCGTTCATGATCAACACCTATTTCGGCCCCCAGCCCTTCACCGAGGCGCCCCAATACATGGGAATCGTCGTCCTTGTTCTTGCTTGTTATGGATTCTGGCGAAATCGCCGGGATCCGTTCGTTCAATACCTTGGTATCATGATTATCTTTTCCCTCCTCGTCGCCTTTGGAAAAGAATTGCCGATCGTCTACGATCTCTTGTACTCGCATCTCCCCGGTTTCAATAAGTTTCGAATTCCCTCGATGATTCTGGTTCTCGTGCAAATGATGGTTCCCCTCCTTGCGGCTTATGGCGTCAACTCCCTCCTGAAGGATCGGGAAGGATTCTTGACGCCTATCATGGAGAAACGATGGAAGATCGCTGCTGGGATTCTGGGCGCTCTGTGTGTTGCCGGCATTTTCGCCCCTGG
>DATECW010000109.1:0-15749 GCA_035286705.1 Bacteroidota bacterium | reverse complement strand
TTCATCCCTCCCCATAGCCATGAGCACATGAGAGGATTCGAGCGTTCCGGATGCACACGCCGATCCGCTTGTCACGGCAATTCCCCGCAGATCCATACCCATGATGAGCGCCTCTCCGTCAACCTTCACTGTTGAGGAATCAAACGAGATGCTTAAGACATGGGGAAGAACATTATCGTGATCGCCATTGAAGATGATTCCCCTTAAATCCTTCAAACGTTCCGTCAGATAGCGTCGAAGGGTTCTCAGTCGGGTACCTTCCGAATCCATCATCCCAGCGGCAATCTCAAAGGCCTTTGCGAATCCTGCAGCGAGCGGCACATTCTCCGTACCGGCTCTCCGGTTCTGCTCCTGCCCTCCCCCCTCCAGAAAGGGAGCCACAACGGTGCCCTTCCGAATAAACAGTGCTCCTATTCCTTTTGGGCCGTACATCTTGTGAGCAGAAATCGACAGAAGATCGACTCCGAGATCATCCACATTGACTGGGATCTTCCCCGCCGATTGCACTGCATCCGTATGGACAACGCTTCCGTGCCTGTGAGCACGGTCGGCAATTTGCCGAATCGGCTGAATTGTCCCCGTTTCATTGTTGGCATGCATCACGGACACAAGTCCCGTTGAGGCTGACAGGAGCCGGTCGAAGGTATCCAGGTCTACCACTCCATTTGGCTTCACGGGGAGAAGATCGACCTGAAATCCCCAATTCCGCAACGCGAGCGCTGGATGGAGCACTGCGTGGTGCTCGACGGCACTGACGATCACATGGTTGCGCCCTGCGGCCCGCATTGACGCCGCCACGCCTTTCACAGCATGGTTATCCGATTCCGTTCCGCCGCTTGTAAAAAACACTTCATCCGATCGTGCCGAAAGGTGCGCCGCAATGGATTCCCGGCTTTCTTCGAGAACCGCCCTTGCTTTTCTTCCCAGGCCGTGGACGGAGGAGGCATTTCCGTACGTGTCCTTGAAATGCGGCGTCATCGCCTCCAGGACTTCTTCGGCGAGCGGCGTGGTGGCGCTATGATCCAGATAGACGTAATTCATGAAGTTCAATATATCCCGAATTACTTCACGTATCAACACAAAAGGGCAGCGGCTCAAGGTCATTTTGGTTTTCAACGCAAAGGCCTGCGTGCCGACACTTCGGCAAGCAGGCCTCTGCGTTATTGTTTTACGACCCAAACTGAGCCACTACCAAAAAAAAGCCGGTGCAGGAATTCCCGCATCGGCTTTGCTCAGTTTCTGCAAACCGTCAACGAGGAGGTCCGCCCCGCATTCGTTGCCCTTGCATTTCACGCATGATTTCCCGCACGTTTCTGAGGAAGTTCCGCTCGAACACCAGATACTCCGCCATCTGTTTTGGGGTGAGAATCTTTGAGATGTCGTCAAAAAACCTTCCCCGTATTTCCACTGCCGGATCTGCAATGCCCCGAAGCTCGTCGAGAACCTTTTGAAACTCCTTGTCGGACGCATTATCGCGTCTCAGTTTTGCCAACTCATCAAGGAGTCCGTTCCGCTTCAGATTGAGTTCCGCCAGTTCATCCCTTTGTTTATTGTAACGCGAGAAAAACTTCAACGACGTTTCCTCATCGAGCTTGAGGACCTCCATAAGCCGCAGTTTTTTGTACTGTTCGAGCCGCTCTACCGCCCGGCCGCGCATCGGCATACCATCCTGTGCCGCAGCAATTCCAAGAATGGTCGTAACGAGGAATGTAAGGAGGATGGGTCTCATAAGATTTTCCTTTCTCCGAGCCGTTCAAGAATGAGGTTCACATCCTGGTCGGACAAATCGGTCACTGATTCAAACGTCGCATCGTCTCCGTCCAATAAAATCGCGGCAGCCAGTTCCCGGTCTATTGCCTGGTCGGACAGGGCGGCAGCAAGAGACTCGGTCGATGGAATAAGGTAGAGTGATTGATGCTCTGCCTCTTCGACCACAACATCGGCCAATTCGTCTGACTTGAGCGCGCCCAGCATTGCCCGAAGATCGTTGTCCTTGTCCATCGGGATCTGTACCAGCAGTCCTATGACAACGGCCAGAGCCCCCAGGGGTGCAAGAATGCGTGATACAAGGGGACTCTCTCCACGCGTACTTCTTTGTTCGAGCCGCTCCCGTATGCGAGGCAGAACATTGCTGAAATAATGTGAGGGGGGATCGGAAGGACGGGAGTGCTGCATCAATGCAACCAGTGTGCTGAACTCCGCCCGCCTGCGGTTGCACTCATCGCAGGAAGCCAGATGTGCTTCCAGCTCCAGCCGCTGCTGCTCTTCAAGCCTGCCGGTCACAGAGTCCGGGAGCTGAAGCTGATAGTATTCATGATTCGTGTGCACGGCGCACATACTCCTCAATTTTGCGAAGGGCGTGAAAATAGTTCGCTTTCAGTCCGCCGACCGACGTCTTCAGAATTTCCGAAATTTCTTCATACGACAGGTCGTCGACATATCGCATGACAAATACAGCTTTTTGTTTTTCAGGCAGCCTCTGGATCGCTTCATCGATCAGTCTCCTGTGCTCGTCCTTCTCCAATGCCCGATCCGGGGACTCTCCCCCGGTGTCCTCGACCTCGAGGAGACTGTCGAGGTGAAAAAACTCCCTGACCTTCTGCCGTCTCAGGGCGTTGAGAGAAGCATTCACCGCAATTCGATAGAGCCATGTGTAAAGTCCGGATTCGCTTCGGAATTCCTGAATCCGCTCATATGCCCGGATGAAAACTTCCTGCACAATGTCATCTGCATCAGCATGGTTGGACAAGAACCGTCGTGCGACCCAGTAGATCTTTTCCTGATACCGGAGAACGATTTCATTGAACGCCGATTCTTCACCTTGCCGGAACGCTTCTATGAGTTCAAGGTCGCTGCGTTCAGTCATTCCCAATTGACCTTTTCAATGAATTTGACAGTTTCTTGAAGGAAAAGTTTAACGAGGGAACGAAAAAGGGCTGATTCTCGCAGAATTCAGCAGCAAACCGCGGAGGTTTATCCGCCTGTCCGCCGTGCAAGCATAAGTGTGAGGTCGTCAGACTGCGGCTCCGAACCAACAAATTTCTGAATATCCTTGACGAGACTTTCGCGCATGTCGTTGACAGATCGGTTGACGTTAGCGAGAATGCATTCTCTGAATCGGTTCTCGCCATATTCTTCAAACTTCTTGTCCATCGCTTCGGTGACTCCGTCGCTGTAGAATACAAGCAGCTCTCCCGGCTGAATGTCGATTGTCTCCGATTGATATTCGGCGTGATCGAACATGCCAAGTGGCAATCCGCCCGCCGTCAAGCGCACAAATTCTGCCTGGTTCTTCACGACCTTGTATGGAAAGTTATGCCCAGCGTTGACGTACATCAGCTGGTTGCGACGCGTGTTCAATATGGCTATGAAAAACGTGATGTATCGTTCCGATGGAGTATTCTTGTAGACGATCGTATTGAGTTTTTGGACAAGATCGTTCAGGGAAATGGTTGTTTGAATGTATGCGTGGAGGGCGGCGTTCAGCGTCGAGACGAGGAGCGCCGCGGGAATCCCCTTTCCCGAAACATCCGCAACGACGAGAACAAAGTTCTCATCATCGATCGGTACGACATCGTAGTAGTCTCCGCCGATCGTCTTGCAGGGCACCGCAACTGCATCCATCTGATAACCGGCAATGGCGGGAAGCTCTTTCGGAAGAAGCTTGTTCTGAATCTCGGCGGCAATCTGAATCTCTTTCTCGACGCGTTCGTTCTCAACTCTGGCTTGCAGGAGGTAGGCATTCTCAATGGCAAGAGCCACATGGTCGGAAAACGCCCGGAGGAATTGCTCGTCTTCGAGATCAAACACTCCCCCCTTCTTGTTGATCATCTGGAACACGCCGATGATTTTGTCCTCCCTGTTCCGCATCGGCATGCAGAGCATGGTCTTCGTAACGTATCCCGTCCGAACGTCGAATCCCGAGAAAAATCTCTTGTCTTTCCAGGCGTCTTCGAGGTTCACGGTTTTTCCCGTCTCTGCCACATGCCCTGCTATCCCCGTCCCAAGAGGAAGCCGAATCTCCACGAGCTCCTTCCCTTTCAGGACCTTGGACCAAAGCTCCTTCCGCTGATCGTCCAACAGATAGATGGTCCCCCGGTCTGCCGAGAGATTCTTCATGGCCAGGTCAAGGATGACCTTCAGCAGCTCATCCAGATCGAGCGTCGTGTTGAGGCTCTTGGATGCCTCGATCAGCGATTCAAGCCGATGGACGTACTGAATCGTCTTGTCAGGTGCGGCTTTCTTTCTTCCTTTGGCAGACATGGTCAAATCAATGATAGTGCAAATTCAGGTGTCAAGCAAAGTGGGCTAGAACTGCGCTGTAATATCGCTGGTACAGTTTTTGACCCCGAAGGGGTCGGATAATTTAGGTCGGGGCAAAACCCCGACCCTTTCGTTTTACAACCTGCCCAAACCCTGAAAGGGTGAGATAGAGTCAATCCCATACACATCGTTCGTCGTAGTCCACTCCGTACTTCTTTAGGAATGCACGATATTCATCCTGAAAGCTTCTTTTCCTGTGATGTTCTTCCTGTCCTGCAATATATGCCCTCACGCGTTCGACTTCCAATTGCCCTATAGAAAAGGCACCATACCCATTTTGCCAAGCGAACTTCTTCAGCATGATTCCTTTCGTCTTTACCCATTTCGACGATTCACGTTTGACTTCTCCGATGACGTCTGCAACACTCAGCTTACGCGTGAGTGAACATAAAATATGGACATGATCTGCAACTCCGCCGACAATCAACACAGGACATCCTACAGCGTTGCACGTTCCCCCAAGATACGCATGCATTTCATCGCGAACGGTCTTATCCGCCAAGAACGGATATCGGCGTTTTGTCGAAAAAACAAAATGAACCAGAATCCTTGCGAGCGATTGTGGCATATTCCCCCCAATATTATTTCACCCTTTCAGGGTTGTTGATGGTTTTGTTGGTTGTGGTCGGGGGTTACACCCCCGGGCTATGATATTCTTCCCCTTCGGGGAAGGCTGTGCATGGTCATCTGCGTCGTTGACCCCGAAGCCCGACCGACATCATTCCCCTTCGGGGAAGGTCGTGCATGGTCATCTGCATCGTTGACCCCGAAGGCCCGGCCGACATCATTCCCCTTCGGGGAAGGCTGTGCATGGTCATCTGCATCGTTGACCCCGAAGCTCGACCGACATCATTCCCCTTCGGGGAAGGTTGGGCATGGTCATCTGCATCGTTGACCCCGAAGGCCCGATCGACATCATTCCCCTTCGGGGAAGGTTGGGCATGGTCATCTGCATCGTTGACCCCGAAGCCCCGGCCGACATCATTCCCCTTCGGGGAAGGTCGTGCATGGTCATCTGCATCGTTGACCCCGACAGGGGTCGCATAACCAACGTCGGGGCACCGCCCCGACCTGTATATTATGAGGATTGCTTACAACCCTGTCACGAAGTGATGGCTTTCCCCTAGGTCCGTAGGACTCCTATGGAGGACTCCTTCGGAGCGCCAAAAGGGTGAGATAAAACGGATCTCTTCACCTACCATATCCCATAACTCAGTCGTACGGAAAATTCCGGGGAATTGCTCTTGTTGAGAGTCGGTGCAGCCTCATCCTTCACAGTCCGCCAACGGAACAATCCGTCAAAGAATCCGTCACGCGCAAACTGATATCTGCCGTACAATCCCATCGAACGCTCTTCGTGCACTGGCCCGTAGAGGAACGGCTTCGAAGGCAGCCGATACTGAAACGCAATATCCACCAACCCGCCCTTCCGGTATCGCTCATAGAACGCCCCGACTCTGAGTGGGCGAATCGGCACATATCGGGCATCGAAATAAAGGTTATCTGCATTCTGGCCGACCCAATGACCCAGGTCATATCCATTGTTCGTGAACGTTGCAGCCGGATATTTGTGAGAATAGACCCACGGATTCATCCGGGTGTATTCGGCAATCAACTCGAGATTCTCAATCCCCAGGTCATAGGTGTGAATCCCCGCCGTGAACCCAAGCTGATTCCTCGCGTTCGCAGGACTCAGCAAATCATCGGTGGTTAATTCGTCAATGAGGACAGAGAGATTGAAGTTGATCCTTGGAACGAGATTAATATCGACAGAGCCGAACCATTGGATATTGTCCGTATCCCGGTTGTAGTGTTCACCGGATTTGAAGAACATGACGGGAATCAGATACATCAATTGAATCCCTTTGTCGGAATAGATGACAGATTCACCCAATGAAAAGTCAAGCCCGTCGATGACGGTAAATTCAAGGACGTGAGCGGCCATGTACTTCTGCCGGTCCACGCGCCTGAAAAATGGAGCAATGGCCGAAGAGTAGGCCGTATATGATCGAGCTGAATCAATGACATTGGAATTGAGGTCTGCAAGGACATACACGAAATCCATCCACGGTGAAAGCGGAACGCGCATCTTGATTTGCGGATAGGAAGGAGATTTTCGAGAGAGAATGACATTCCCCCGTTCGCCGTATCCCCACACATTCTGCATTTTTTCCAGGGAGAACCGAAAACTCCCGGTTTGGAATGACAGCTGCACTTCCGTTGTGTTATATTCCATCGCACTTTGAGTCGCCTTTGTCAGGACGATTCCGGGATCAGGTGTATCCGACTTCCCAAGATTCATCCCCTGGCCGGCTTCGCGATAGTCGACGAAGTTGAAAGAGAAACCGACGTTGTTGAATGCATAGCCGTAGAACCGCAACCCCTGCCCCCGATACCGCACCGTTTTTTCTTTTGGGCCGTCCCAGCGGAGCTGCCCATTGAGATCGAGATTCATCACGCCATGATGCAAATCCAGGGAGAGAAGATGCCAGCGGAGGTCAGTCGGCTCCGGGTCACCGCCGAGCGATCCGAGTTCGTAGCTGAATTCGGACTTCAGATATTCATACGTGTCTCGTTCGACTTCCGTCAACTGATTGAGTCGTCCGTCCATTGAGAGCAGATGGCGGGCAATGTCCTTTCGTGCAAGGGGTTTTGTCGCATCGCGATAGTCTTTCAGGATTCCTCGAGCTTCTACGCGTTTGAAGAAATCGTACACTTCATGCGTCGTTGGAAGGGAAACTGATTGTGACAGAAGCGGCGAGATCCAAAGAAGAAAGACACTTAGAAGAGCAGGAAGAAATCGAAATTGCCGCAAAACGCCTCCTGAAAATGAGAGAAATGCGATTCAATGTTGGAAAATTCTCCCCGATTTGCAAGGGCGGCGCGATTACCGCAACGGGGACTGACACACCGGACCGTGGGGAGAGGACCACTCATGAGGGCGTAGCAAGATATGATTTCTGTAAACGGCGCCGTGCTAATGAAGCCATGTCTCCCTCTATCTATTTGGAAGGGATGAGGGGATTTGGTTCTTGAATCAACGGAATCTCTGGAATTGGATCGTCTTAAGATAGAACCACAATCCCCCCGTCCCCCTTTTTCAAAGGGGGAGGTCAAACCTGGGAATAGCAGTTGGCATTCTCCCCCTTTTGCAAAGGGGGAGGTGAGGGGGATTTTGAGTCACGGCGGCAATGTTCTTTCAAGTTGGGTCTTCTATCTTAGCTTCGCCAGCTTCTCGATCGCCTCAACGCTCTTGTCACCCAGTTGAACAGAGATCTTATAGAAATACACCCCATTGGCAATCTCGTCCCCGTCGCGGTCACGTCCATTCCAGACAATTCGATTAAATCCAAGCTTCACCTCGCCAGGATAGAGCATTCGTTCATACAAAAGTCTTCCGCTCACAGCGTAGATCCTCAGCTTCCCCTCCTCCGGCTGAGAAGGTCCCGAAAGATGAAATGTGAACACCGTCTCCGAAGCAAACGGATTCGGAATATTGACAACGTTCATGAGCCGTGCGCGATTCTCGACCTGAAACTGAATCTCAAGCGCCATTGAATCGGCAGGATTGCCCGTTGCATCCAGCACCTGAACGGAAAGCGTGTGCGGACCATTGGAGAGTACAGGCCTGTACAGAACACGAGCCTTTTCGCCGCCTGATCCAATTTCAAATAGACTGTCGGGATCTGATCCAAGGGTGATACGGCGCTGGTCGAGCCGTACGTCGACATTGCCGGGATTCGTTATGGGCAAAGGGCTGTTGTCGCGGATCGAAATCGAGATTTCAGGGGTCGGATTCACATAGTCTCCGTCGACAATCCTGCTCCCATCGAAAACGACGTCGAACGCAGGGGCGACGGTATCGCGAAAAGCGAAAGCACTGAGAGACATCGCATTGTTGGCCGTGATCGACTCACGAATTCGCGCATTGGCATTTGCCTGAACTAAGAATGCAATGCGGCCCCGAAAACCGGTTGTGTTGAATGGAATCGTTTCCGATGCAGCAGAACCGGGGGAAATCGAGGGAATAATCCTCTGTGAGAACAACGTGAGTTGATTACCCACAAACACCCCTGCGGCAAGGGCGACGCTGTCGGCTGACGAAAATCCGACATTGTGGAGATTAACGTGAATGCTCAGCTGATCACCCTCATCAACTGAGTCAATTGGAATGTCGGTGGTTTGATATGAGAGTGCAAGTTCCGCTGCCGGGGTGAAATCGACACTCCACGAATTCAGAATAGGAGAAAGGCCGGCCGAATCGCTCTCAAGCAGTGCACGCAGCTGGACAGTCGCCACATTCGCTGTGAGAAACGCCATCAGAGAGTCGGAGACAATGGGAAGACGCAGGATGGTGTCCCGACTTCCGTCATCCATGGTCCGAAGGATATCGGCGTAAACACGGGTTATTCCTGCGGAGGTGTCTGCTGAAATCGCCACATCATTCCAAATGCTGGCCGGACCAATGGTTGGTGAGAGCATTGATCCTTTAACGCTCTTCGCATCAAGTGTGTCAAGCACAATGGCAGAACCGCTGCCGCTGGATGTGATCACCTCCGGTACCGATCCGACCGGTGCTCCCTTCCATCCGCTCATTGCCCACGAGCCGCGGAATCCCAGAAGCCGGATCATCGAACTGCCGAACGATTCAAGCTCGACATTCAACTGTTCCGTCTTGTTCTTCGATCCCTCGTCCGCAACAGCGATGAGAACTCTCCTGCCGTATGGGATCCCCTGCAAAAATTGAATGAGTGGTTCTGCCAACGTTGTGTCGGTGACATCACTGTAGATGCTGAATGCAGCGTAGGTCTCCAGCGCTCCCGAATTCTGATTGATGACGGCAATGTTGTAACCGCGATTTGAGAAGCCCTGGGAAATGTTACTTCCGTTGAGGATGATTCTCGCCTCACTTCCGTCGCTGAACCCTGATGAAACGATCTCCGCTGACAGGCGCAGTTGTCGAAGCCTGGGCAAGGACGACAACTCCAGCTGGTCACTTGAATTTTCTGCAAAAAGGCGGCTGCGATCCTGGCTCCATCTTTTCCTCAAGCTGCGATTGGTCACAAAAATGCCTTCGCGCCATTCGGTCGAGTCGGCAGCCCCCTTGAGCCGCACCCGCCAGAAATACACGCTGCTGTCCCTCAGGACTCCGGCGGGAATCTGCCACGAGCTTGTCACAAGACCCGGCTGCGCAAGTTCGTTGCGAAGCAATGCCGGACTTCCAAACGAATCCGTCGTATCGACTTCAAAAACGACTTTCCATGAACCGGTTTGAGGATTGTTCGGATTGATGATGGTAAGAAGAACACTGTCCGGGTGAATTGATGAAAAGGCAGGTGGAGCCAGAATCTGAAGCTGTCCGGCACCGACAAAGAACGTCACCTGAGCAATATTGTTCGCTTCATTCTCTTCAGGAACCATGCCGGCCGGATCGATCGCAACCGAGAGTGTGTGGAACCCTGCCCTAAGAAATGAAGCCTGTTCGACCGTCAATGTATCGACGCCACCGATCCCGGGCCGGAGAAAATCGAACACTTCCGGCGGGTCATTCTCAACCGCGTGCGTAACTCTCGTCAGCACAGAGTCTGTGCCCTGAAGCCCAAAGTTCCTGAGCAGGATTCGAATGCTCAATTCACTATCTGCTTCGCTCGGCTGAGCCGGCTCGACAGCTATTTCGTCGGAATTCACATGATAATCCGGCCTTGTCGCTATGGCGATTCGCGTTGCAGGATCACCCACAAGCGTCATCAGCTGGAGTGCTTCCTGATTGATGATCGATCCGGTACCCAGAGCATGAAGGGCAAGCTTGGCTTTAAGCAGCAGGCTTCCGATCTCTCGAACCGTATCCTTCGCTGCATCATGATAAAACCTCGATGCCATGAAGCGAAGTGGACTTTCGTATCCGAAACCGCTCCCCCCGATATACGCCATTGCCCCCCCTTCCGAAGCAAACAGCAGCTTCTCGGCGAACGACTCGATGAGCGGTTCGGCAAACCTTACGGTACTGCAGCTCACATCGGTCACGATGTGCCGTTTCCCGTCGTCATTGATGAGATCCTCCGCCTCAGTCAGGCCATTCCCCCAGGCATCCGTTCCGGCATGTCCGTAGAAATTGATCCACACGGCTCCTTCCCTCAGAATACGCCGGACTTCTTCCGATTCGGTCGTACCGGCAACCTGTACTTTTCGATATAAGCGCGAAGACACACCGGCAAGCGGCGGAGGTGTGATGTTCTGACTGATCATCGTTTCGGAAAACTGCGCAAAGACGGCGGTCTCAGCGGAATCGAACCCCGACACCATGAACATATACCTCTTGTTCCACCCGCTCAGCTGCTGCGACTCATATTGACTGAGTGCGGAAACAAACTCAAGCCCCTGATTGACTGTTGAAGCGGGAATTCGCCCCGCTTCTTTTCGGGGCAGAAAGAGATCGGTCGGTGAAGCAACAAGCCACGAATCGGAAACGGGATTTCCCAATGAAGGAACGTGGTTCCTGCGTGATGTGTTCAAGACATTCTTGTAGTCCCAATTCGCATCTCCGAAGAAAACAACCATGGACGGTTGCGGCGCGGCCCAGAGTGTATCTGCGGCCAGAAGAAACGATCTCAGAGAATATGGATTGAAGAAACCGTAGTTGAATTCGTCATAAATGTCTTCCGCCGTGACAACAGCTGTCCTGCCTATACCTCTCTGCGAACGATAAGAAACGAGCTGGTTTGCCGCAGGCAGCAGTTCGCGGGAGGTGATAACAAGATAATCTGCTCCAAGCCCAGGAGATCGTAGGTTGCCAAATGTCTTTGATCGGAAAAGGGGCGGTACAATTTTCTTTGCACCGGTCACCGCGAGATATTTCTTCCCGGCTTGAACGGTATCAGTGAAGGAAATGGAAAAAGGAGAGCTGCCGGAAATGATCCCGCGAAAGAGCCTCTCAAGATCTCCGAATGGGCCAATTCGATAGACTTGAATATCTGCATTGGAGAACCCACCGACCTCAAATAGTCCAATCCCTCCCGGGGTCAGGTGATCTGCAGAGAATTCAAGAGTATCCGAATCGGCGGTGAGGCTTTTCAGGCATTCGATCTCAATCCAATCGAGAAAGACTTCGTTTAAAGGCGCGCTCGTCGGGTTCGATTGCAGGCTCACCGTATTTGAGCCCTCCACGAACAAAGAAGAGGAGGCTGTGAGAGCGAACACCGTATCCCGATTGTCATCAAACAGTACAGTACCGATCGAAGTCCCATTCACTCTCACGGTGATGCTGTGCTCCGGGGCAGCAGGGGGATTGTTGTTTACCGGACTCAGGAGTCTTCCACGCACTGTATAAGACGGATTTCCGGTTTTGTGAAAATATAATGAGGTCCATGGGACGATGGCAGTCTGATTTGCCAACAGCCGTTTCCAGTACCATCCTTCCCCGAAGACCTTGGCCGGCTGGTTGTTTGTAGGCAATCCTCCATTGCCGAAGAAATAGAAAGAGTCCTTTTCGGTTCTATAGGTTGACATAAAGTACGTGGCCGTATCCTGGGGGGTCAGATTCACAACCGTATCGATTGTTCTTTTACCTCCCAAACCTGAAAACGTAAGCCAGTAGACGCTGGTGTCGGAAAACTCATTCAGAATTCGAGGACTGTCGAAAAGTCGTGAGCCGTAGAATTCAATCGTGTCACCAGATCCAAATATTCCATTAACATCTCCAGTCACCCCAAACGAAATGGATTGGCCGCCATAATACAAATCGGCGTTTTGAAGATTCAGCGATGTCGGAACAGCGCCCGCTGCGAGGAGGTCGTTGTAGGTCAACCGATACATGCCGTCCCGTGCAATCGGGATCTTGACGAACTCCTGCCCTGGGGTGAACCAGGTTCCCGTCGAATCCAACGCTGTCTGAGCACTTGAAGCCGCCGGAGACCTCCATGGTCTCGCCTGTTCATAGTTCAAAAGAATGCTCTTGTAGAGTTCCTCTGTCCTTGGAGTTTCAGGCGGCGCAAGGTGCGGACTATCCGAGGGGCCCGTGAACGAGACCTTGAATCTCATTCGTCCGCGATTTCTGAACGTTTGATTTGAAGGGTTGAACGATATCGGCCGAACGGAAATGCGTGAGATGCGCTGATAGCGCCACCAAAAGACCTCGTCGACACGGACAGCTTCGATTGACCGCGAACCGCTGGAAGCGCTTTCGGTGAATTTCCGTTCAATGCGGTGAAGCGAATCGGAGCTGACCGACAATGTCGGGACGGCTGCGATTCGGCCTGCACCAGGTTCCGAAAGCTGTTCTTCGATCATCTCGATTTTAACGTCTCCCGAAGATGGAATTCCTATCAGAAATGATTCCGTCGGCAATCCCGGCTCCCCGGCTTTCGAAGTCAGCTCACTCTCAGGAAAGTAAAAATGGGATTGGCCGTTGACGGAGACTGACTGGGGATTATAACGGGACGGGTAGTAATCGATGATGATTTCGCGATCCGATGAGGATACCTGTACTGCCTTCCCTTGACCAAAAAGAAGGAATGGACAGAAAAGCGCCAGTGCGAGAATGACGGTGCGCAATATGGTGGAGAGGCGAAACATTCGATGTCGATCTCATCCCCCATTCGACTCTCCCCCTTACCGATCTCATCCCCCATGCGGCTCACCCCCTTCTCTTAATAAGAGAAGGGGGATTCAGGGGGATGAGATTGGTTCAATGAGTCACATTCTCACTTGTTTCTCAAGCTTGCGTAGAACTCCTGAAATGTCATTCTCGACATCCTCGTTCCGAAACCTCACAACTGTGATTCCACTGGCTTCGATAATGTCGCTTCTTTCAACATCGCTCTCTTCTTGACCATCGTGGGAGCTCCCGTCAAGCTCTACAACGAGTCTCCAATCGTGACAAAAGAAGTCGACAACGTAGAATCTGTGACTGCCATTATCCTCATGAAAAATGGGATGCTGACGCAGAAACCTCTTGCCGTGGAACCTTCGATTCCTGACAACCTCCCAGAATATTCTTTCTGCATTTGTCTGACGACGGCGAAGATCGCGGCAGAGTTTTGTTGCTTGGTCGTGAACCTCTCTTATAGTTTTTGCCATATCCCCCCCATGTAATACTTGCTCAACGCCTTTCTCCGATCTCATGGAGGGATGAGATAGCTTCACTTCATCGACCTGTAATACCCACGAATTCCGGAGAACACACCAGCAAAAATATGCATTCCTTCACGGAATGACAATCGGTATCGCAACGACTGCCTGACAGTGCGGAGAAAACAAAAGGGGATCACGAACAAGAGAAGGAGATGATTGCGATTCTTGAGAAAGAAGACCAATTCATTGTGATGGAAACTGTGATAATAGGCAGACGGCTGTGCAATCCTAAAACCGATATTCCCATCGGGCTGAGGAATATGACGAACGGAGGATCTGTTCGTGAAGAGGATCCTGAATCCGAGATGTCGAATCCGCTCGGAAAAATCTTGTTCTTCGAATAGAGAAGTCCCCGTGAATAGTGAATCGAAGTATCCTGCCTCCTTCAGAACCTGTCGCTTGATCGACATGTTCGCTCCGACGAGGGTTTCGACAAAACATTCAGCATCCGATTGAAACCCGTCGATCATCCGCCCATACGGCATCACCCTGCAGATGTTGGTAGAGGTTATTGGCGGCAACCCCTCCTCCATCACCCTGCAGGAAACGCCTCCCACGGATACATCAGAGTGAGCCCGCACGTGGGTTTCAACCATCGTTTTCTCAGGAATAATATCGTCGTCGCAGAAGAGAAGAATATCTCCCTTGGCTTCATTCATCCCAACGTTTTTCGCAAGACTCCTGTTGGCTTTCTTCAGTTTCAGCCAACGGACACCCGCCCTAACAGTGTCCACATCGGGCTTCCCCCCATCGTCGCTCTGATCAACGATGATGATTTCGCAGTGAGTATATGTCTGCTTCCGCAAGTTATCGATCAAACTCTGCACAGAATGTGATCTGTTGAAGGTCGGCACAATCACGGAAACCAGTGGCCGCTCGTTGCGAATGGGCCGATCGGCCGTAAGAGATTGAAGGATTATTCTGTTTCGCTCGATTCGGGTTTTCACGTTCATGCCGGACCCGACAATCGGGCTGAATGCCTTGAAAAATAACACCTTGAATCCCGCAACGGCACGCAAGACTCTCTTGAGCCACACTGCTCTTCGCAGCGCATGACGGCTGTACAACCGAATCATGTTCCGGTGAAACTCCGACGCGTGCCGCTGCGGCACCTGGGAGAAACTTGCTCCCCCGAAATGAGTCACAGATGCCTGAGGAACATGCAAGACATGATACCCTGACTTGATCATTCGCATTGGCATATCGGCATCTTCATAGAAAAATGTGAATCCTTCATCCATTCCGCCGATCGACAGGAATGCTTCCCGCCGAATCATCAGAAAAGCACCTTCTACGAAAGTCACAGGGAACGGTTGTTCATCCTGGCGACCAAGTTGCTCTGCAGCCCTCCAGAGTCCCCGCAGAAACTTCGGCGCGAGTTCCAGAAGGATTCCCCGCGTAACCGATGTCCGCGAGAATCTTGTGGCATTTCTTCCTTCGCCATTCAACATCTTGCATCCGAGCATGCCGATGTTCTCATTCCCTTGCATCACGTTCGCCAGCGAACCGGCGGTGCCCTTATGTACGATGATGTCGGAATTGGCAACAATGATGTACGGATCATGCAATTCAGCAACACCGCGGTTTACCGCGTGTGCGTACCCGATGTTGTCCTTGAGAGAAAGAAAACGGACATCGGGGAACCGTGTCTGAAGTGCATGAAGGGACCCATCCGACGATCCCTGGTCGACGACGAGAATCAAAGACGGCTGAAGCCCGTCGGAAAGAAAGGAGTCCACGCAGCGGAGCAAGTGCTCCCTGGTGTTCCAGTTGATGATGATGGCGGATGTGGGGGGCATGGGGGTTAACCTAACGGGGGGATGAGTCAGCCTCAATAATTCTCATTGTGTACGAACTACTACAAGAATCTCCCTTGTGCTTTGCTCAGTCGACCCAAACTCAACCCCATGTGGATCTCCCCCTTCTCTTTATACAAAGAGAAGGGGGATTACAGGGGGATGAGTTAGGCGTTCATGAATCTCTTGAGTTGCTGAAGAACTCCAGCACAATCCCTTTCAACATCTTCATTCCTAAACCTCACGACGCGTAACTTGTTAGCTTCAATAATGTCTGATCTCTCTTGGTCGTCATCATCGCGACCATCGTGAGAAGCCCCGTCAAGTTCCACCGCAATCCTCTCCGCAGGACAATAGAAATCGACGATGTAGAACCAGAAGCTTCCTGCTGATTCATTGAAGAACGGATGCTGTCGAAGAAACCGTTTGCCCAGAAATCGCCTATTCTTCACTGCTTCCCAGAAGATCAACTCCGCTCTTGTCATCCTCCTGCGAAGATCT
>DATECW010000108.1:0-9564 GCA_035286705.1 Bacteroidota bacterium | reverse complement strand
CGACTCAAGGGGATTAGGATAGAAGAACGTTCTTCCATCCTGAGCAACTCCTGAGAGCATGGCATTATACAGGGTCCGTTCCAGGACATCGACATATTTGCCGTCGCCCGAAAGCTGAAACATGCGCTGGTTCCAGAGAATATTTGCGATGGATGCACACGTTTCGCAATAGGCAACGAGGTTCGGCAGTTCGAATGCATACGAGAATCCCTCGTGGCCACCCGCAGCACCGATCCCTCCCGTGAGGTAGGTCTTTCTTCCGACGACATCATCCCAAAGCAGGTTCAGGGCGCGCTTGTAGGATTCATCATTGTAGAGCGCCGCCACATCCGTCATCCCTGCGTACATGTAGAGCGCACGGACAGCATGGCCAACAGCGGAATCCTGCTCGATGACCGGTTTGTGATCCTGGCTGTACTCGCCGTACAGTTCATGACCATTGGCATGCCCGCGCTCATCGAGGAAAAATTTCGCCAGTCGGGCGTACTTTGTATTACCGGTTGCTTTGTAGAGCTTCGTCAACCCGATTTCGATTTCCTGGTGACCGGGTACGTCACGATTCTTCCCGGGGCCAAAGATACCAATCAGCATGTCGGCACTCTTGACGGCGACATCCAGGAGAGAACTCTTGCCTGTTGCCCTTTGATAGGCAACGGCCGCTTCGTACAGATGTCCCAAATCGTACAGCTCGTGACTTGATGAGAGTTTCGACCAGCGTTCCGGTCCGACATACGAGGCAAATTGGTAATCGGGGGCAGCCGTTCTGCGCGGAGTATAGAGGTAACCGTCAGGCTCCTGAGCCGCGGCTATGGCTGCAATCATTTCATCCAGAGTCTTCTCCAGCGCGGGATCCGGATGGGTGATAAGGCTCAGTGCCGCGCCCTCAATCGTCTTATAGACGTCGGAGTCGTTGAACCACCACCCTTCGAAATGCCCTTCTTTCTTCCCTGCTGCTTTCTCAAAGTTTGCCAACCGGTTGGTGATGACGCATTGTTGAATAGAATGCGGAACGGTGGCGGAGCTGTTGGTGTCAAGCCTGGGTTTCCAGAAACCGTGTGAGACTGTCACGTTCTCGAAGGCGACAGCTTTGATGCCGTAATCGGCAAGTCCCTGCCCGCGCAAAGAAGTCCAGGCGACTGTCAGGAGAAGTGCCAGGCTGCAGAATTTCATCATCAAGGTGGTTCTGATGATTTTACCGTGCTTTTTCCTGGTCATAGAATCTCCATTGCGATGAAAACGATTTGGGCAGCTTCTCATTCAGTAGACTCGCCCGGACCATTTCGATCGGCATGTTGCCCCCTTTCAGGATCGCATCATGGAACTGCCGATCGGTCATTTTTCCGGAATCCACCAATGCTTTACGCAGCGAATAGATCTGCAATCCGCCCAAAAGGTAAGCTGCCTGATACAAAGGCGCATAGTTTCCGCCAAACGAACGGCGAACTTCAGCAGCCGCGTTGTCCCTCTCGTGGCCGACGCGGTTCACGAGGAAATCTATGCATTCCTGGGGGGACATTTTCCCCAGATGGAAGTTCAGAGAGAAAATGATGCGTGCGCACCGGTGCATACGCCAGAAGAGCATTCCAACGCGATCCTCGGCGCTCTTTGGAAACTTCAGATCCCAGAGCACCAATTCCCAGTACAAAGCCCATCCCTCGGTCATGAAGGGAGTCGAGAATGCACGGCGATAGGCTTTGTATCGGCTCGCCATGAATCCCTGCAGGTGATGGCCCGGGATGAGTTCATGCTGGACCGTCGCCCTCGAGAAATGTCTGTTGTTCCCGCGCATGCTCATCATTTTTTGCTCATGGTCCATGGTGTTGGTCGGATAGGCCACAGAGATAACTTCTCCCCCTGTAAAGAACGGGCTCACGAGCTGCCGCTCGGGCGTCATCATGTTCATGCGCCAGCTCTCCTTCGCAAGAGGCGGCACCGTTACCAGCTCACGCTGCTCGACAAATTCAATGGCTTCCAGAGCGAGCTCACGAATCAGCTGAGGCTGTTTTCCCGGTTCGACATGAAGTGTTTTGACGTATTCCAATGCCTTGTGCCAGTCGTCTCCATATCCCAATTCACGCGATACCGAGAGCATTTCCGCATCGCAGAATGCCATTTCCTTCTCGGCAATGGCGATCAGTTCTTCCGGTGAATACGGGATCATTTCGTTCGCGAGTTCAACCATCAGCGCTTCTCGGCCGAGAGGATCGCCGATAGTCGGGGCAACCTCGTCGGGCTTGATTCCGACGAGTTTCTCTTTAAGAAACTTCCCATACGATTCAATCGACTGGTCGGCTTTCTTGTACGGTTCCTGCATCCACCAATTAAACATCGGATCGTAGCCGCCATAGAACGCATTCCAATTCTTGAGGTTCCCCCGAAGCCGGTCAAGTTCGTTCACAGCCCGATACGCGACCGTCGGTTTCGCAACAGTCGTTTTCCCGCTTTTCAATCCTGTTTCAATGTCCTTCCGCTTTTCTTCAATCTTCTTCTTCAGGTTATTCAAAATTGCTGCAGCTTTTGCCGGATCGAGGGGATCCATACGACGGCGCGCTTCCTCGAGCTCAATGATCATGCCCGCGAAAGGGATCACTGGCTCCATTTCTTCAAATTGCGCTGTCTGAATATCGAGTTGTCGCACTTCGTACTTGAGAAGGTTCACAAAGAGAACGTAGTCGATTCGTCCCTCATTGCTCAACGTTTCGAAGTCTGTTTTGTGGAGAGCGGATTGCCATTCGGAATAGAATTGCCTGAACCGAGTCCTCCAGGCCGGAGAACTTTCGATCGGAACGGATCTGTTCAAGAGCATTCTGTCGGAATTGAATCGCTCAAGAAGAACACGCATTTCGCTTCTGCTGGTGTCGACATCGGTCTGGGCGGTTGCTCCCGCAACAACGCAAAGCGCGGCGATACAGAGCCTTGAAGAAATCGCGAAAAGTCTCATGAGTGGATTCCCTGAGTGTTGTTGGGGGTGAGAGGCAATGGTGAATGGCCGGGACCCTCAGAACAATGCAGCCATTGCAGCAAATGGCAGCCCGGGCATCAAGAAAGTAAAGGAAGGGAACGGCGAAAGCAATCGGAAAGAGGCGCCTGTTTCTCTGTGTTCTCTTGCCTCCTTCGTGTACTCTGAGACGTTCAGAACCTGCTGGAGACCTTCAAAAGAACCACGGGGAGTTCAGAAATCCTGATGCTCCGTTCGGGAAATGATCTCGTCCTGAAGGTCTTTCCCCAAATCGCAGAAGTAGTCGCTGTACCCGGCCACCCGGACAATGAGATCCCTGTATTGTTCCGGACTCGCTTGTGCGTCTCTCAACGTCTGAGCCGTGATCACGTTGAATTGGATGTGATGGCCGCCTTGTTTGAAATACCCCCGCACGAGGTGCGCAAGGTTGGCAATTCCCCGCTCGGTGTCAACAAGTTTTGGAGTGAGCTTCTGATTCAGCAGCGTTCCCCCCGTTCGGACATGATCCAGTTTCGAGGCAGAATTAAGCACAGCAGTGGGCCCGTGCCGATCGGTACCTTGAACAGGGGAAATGCCTTCGGAAAGAGGCGCGCGGGATTTTCGGCCGTCTGGTGTCGCACCGGTAACCGATCCAAAGTAGATATGGCACGTGGTCGGAAGAAGGTTAATGCGGTGAGTGCCGCCTTTTGTATTCGGCCGGCCGTTGACTGCCTCGTAGAAAAACTCAAACGCCTGTTTCATCACATCGTCTGCATACTCCTCATCGTTTCCGAACTTTGGAGTCTTGTTGACGAGCATGAGCCGCGCCTTTTCATCCTTCGCAAAGTTGTCCGTGAGATTCTCGAGGAGCCGCGCCATCGTCAATGTGCGTCGCTCAAAGACATGATGCTTGATGGCGACAAGCGAATCGGTGATTGTTCCCAGGCCAACGCCTTGAATGTAACTCGTGTTGTATCTGGCTCCTCCGTCGTTATAGTCCTTTCCCGTCCGAATGCAATCGTCAATGAGAACTGACAGAAATGGAACCGGAAGTCGCGACGCGTAGAGACGTTCAATAATGTTGTTGCCCCTGATCTTGATGTCGACGAAATGCCGCAGCTGATCGTTGAAGGCTTGCAGTACGTCATCGAAGGATTCCCAGGTCAAAGGATCAGCCGTCGAAGCACCGATATACTCATTGGTCAACGGATCTTTCCCCTGATGGAGAGCGATCTCGAAAATCTTCGGAAGGTTCAAATACCCCGTAAGGATGTAGCTTTCTTTCCCAAACGCGCCGGTTTCAACGCATCCGCTGGTTCCACCGCACCGGGCATCTTCGACCGATTTCCCCTGGCGAAGCATCTCCTCTATTATAGTATCAGCATTGAACACGGAAGGCTGCCCCCACCCCTTTCGCACAATGCGGCACGCGTGTTTGAGAAACTCATCGGGATTTTTCCGACTCAGTTGAATATTGGAACTGGGTTGAACCAGCTTCATCTCATCGATAACCTCGAGGATCAGATACGTAACGTCGTTCACGGCATCCGAGCCGTCCGCCTTGAGGCCTCCTGTGTTGATATTGGCAAAATCGGTGTACGTCGCGCTTTCGGCGGCCGTAATGCCAACCTTCGGGGGCGCCGGCTGATTGTTGAATTTTATCCAGAAGCATTCGAGCAGTTCCTTTGCCGACTCTCGAGTGAGCGTGCCGTCTTTAAGACCCTGTTGATAAAAAGGAAGAAGATGCTGATCGAGACGTCCCGGATTGAACGCGTCCCAGGGATTGAGCTCGGTAATGACGCCCAGATGGACAAACCAGTAGTATTGAAGCGCCTCTCGGAATGTTCGGGGCGCGTTCGCCGGAACGCGCAGACATATATCGGCAATTTCTTCAAGTTCCAGTTTCCGCTGAACATCTCGTTCCGTCGCTGCAAGTTCACGTGCTTTTTCAGCATGACGCCGCGCAAGGAGAACAAGGGCATCGGCGCAGACCGCCATCGCACGGAGCTGTTCTTTCTTTTCAAATGCTCCTGCGCCATCGAGATTCTTGATGTTCTCCTCAATCTCCTTCTTGAAATCCAACATCCCCTTCCGATAGATCTTGTCGTCAAGCACCGTATGGCCGGGGCCGCGCTGTTCCATGAACTCCGTAAAAATTCCCGCCTTGTATGCAGCACGCCATTGATCGGTCATTTCGGCAAGGATCGTTTCCCTCATTGCCCTCCCCGTCCAGAAAGGAATGATCACAACGCGGAACGCCGCCTTGACATCGTCGCTCACCCGAAACCAGACCTTTTCACGTTTATCCAACGTCTCAAGATCTTTCAGTGAGTGACAACACAACTCCGGAAAGGTAGACGTCTGTTTCGGGCCGGGTCCCCGCTCGCCAACGATCAATTCTCCCTCATTGATGCAGATAGTTTTATGTTCCATCACATGTCTGAAGGCATGGGCCCGCGTCATTGGAGCCGACAGATTACTCTGGCGTCTGTAGAACTCCGTCATCAGAAGCGCCCGTTCAGACGAAATGCAGGGTATTGCTTCAACACTTTGTTTTCGGAGTTTCTGAACCCGCTCGGTCATCGATCTATCCTCCGATCACCGCATGAATACCGGCACTCTCCAGGATAACAGCCAGCGCCTCCGGCTCGAGTCCCGGGAGAGGCAACTTCGTGAATCTATAATCTTTCCTGAGTCTCTGATATTTGTCCCTCCCAATGGCATGAAAAGGGAGCAGATGCACTTCGGTCACGGATGTTTCCTTCAGCAGGAATTCTGAGAGAGCGCGAATATTGTTCCCGTCATCATTGATACCGGGAATCACCGGCATCCTTACAATTGTCGCTGCTCCCCACACTGAAAGCCGCTTGAGATTCTCCAAAATTTGCACATTCGACACGCCTGTGAATTTTTTGTGGCGAATGTCATCCATCAATTTCACGTCGTACAAGAAAAGATCGGTTGTGCCGGAGACATCATGGAGGATTTCAGGAGAGGTGTAGCCTGATGTTTCGATTGCCGAATGAATTCCGCGTTCCTTCATAGCTGTGAGGAGAGAAGAAAGAAATTCGTGTTGAAGAAACGGCTCCCCACCCGAAAATGTGACCCCTCCTTTTGACTCATCGTAGTACACGACATCCTTTTCAACTTCTTTCAGGACGTCAGCAACCGTCATTTCTCTTCCGACAAGTTGGCGCGCATCAGAATAGCACGTGTCAACGCATGTCCCGCACTGCGCACACAACTCATCGACAATGCGGAATTCACCTCCAACCCTTTCCACCGCACCTTCCGGACATGCGACATAACACTCGCCGCATCGGATACACCGTGCTTCGATGAAGGCGATTTCCGCATGGCGATCCAATCCCTCGGGATTATGACACCAGATGCATCGGAGAGGACACCCTTTGAGGAAGACGACGGTGCGGATCCCCGGCCCATCATGCTGGCAGTAGCGCATGATGTTGAAGACCGTTCCATTCATTGGGTCCTGCGAACGGACGGGCGCATATGAAACGCCGGGGGAGGAGTTTCTTTCTATAGAGATAGTGCGAATTTCAAACGGATCTTTGCGATCCATGATTGGAGCTCTTTGTCATTCTGGGCTGGAATCTGCCTGGAATGGACAAATAGTATGCCATTTTGAGATCTATGAACTACTTAGGAAAGAGGAGAGGTTTTTGGTTCATGACAAGGTGCTTCTCAGAATTGCGAAAAGAGGCGGTCAAATCCGCAACGAACCAAAGAACAGCACGATTGTTTGAAGTATCCGCTCATCGCTTGACACTGCAGTTCATGATCCTAGACTTAGTCTTTTGACACCTTGACAAGTCTCGGGAAAACGAGTACTTTTTGCGACGACAAACGAGTTAAGGTAATCTACAGACTGGAGGCTTTTTGGTTGTAAGGATCAGAAGGCCTTCTTTTGTTCTCGCATGAATTTCAGACTAAACACTCCCTTTCTGTTCCCATTCCGGCCAAAGCAGCGGCGGCATGCGGTGCCGAGGGCCATGTTGCCAAGGACAATTCTTCACTGAAGCAAGAAATGTGTAGCGCTTTTTCAAACAGTTTCCTCGATCAACACGTACAGAGGAGTGACCATGAGAACACATGAGATCAAACGCGTGTTCGTCGGCCTTGCCGCGGCAACGATCCTCGCCTGGGGATTTTCGATCCTCGCCGACGGAGCACTTGACGCAACGTTCGACACTGACGGGATCACAACGACGCCCATCGGCAGCCTCGACGACGGTGCCCGCTCGGTTGCCATTCAGAGCGACGGCAAGATTCTTGTCGGCGGATACACAGATGCCGGTGTGAGTACCCACTGGGATTTCTGTCTCGTTCGGTACAACGCCAGCGGCTCATTGGATGGCTCCTTTGGAACCGGAGGAAAAGTTGTCACATCGATGGCAGCCAATGACGATGCTATCGGGGCAGTTCTGATTCAGTCAGACGGAAAAATCGTCGTTGTGGGAGATGCCAATGCTGCCGGAGTCTTCGCAATTGCCCTCGCGCGGTATAAAACTGATGGCACGATCGATTCGAGTTTCGGTACAGCAGGAAAGGTCACCACGGCAATCGGGGGCGTCGATGATAGGGGTAACTCCGCCATATTCCAATCGGACGGAAAGATTGTTGTCGTCGGTCGATCGAACAACGGATCGAACCGGGACTTTGCCATTGTTCGCTACAACGCGAACGGCACGCTTGACACAGGATTCGGGACGGGTGGTAAAGTGACAAAGGCCATCGGAAGTGGAGATGACGAAGCGAATGACGTTGTTGTTCAATCAAACGGGAAGATCCTCGTCTCCGGCTCCAGCCACAACGGATCAAACCAGGACATAGTCCTTCTTCGGTATAACTCCAATGGGACTCTCGACACGGGATTTGGAACGGCTGGAGTAGTGACGACCGCCATAGGGTCATTGGATGAAGTAGGTTTTCAGATTCGCCTCCAGTCTGACGGAAGAATCGTGATGGCTGCCTACACAGATGTCGGCGGCGGAGACCTGGACATGGCGGTGCTTCGATACGACTCGACGGGTGCACTCGATGCAACTTTTGGGACGGGGGGCAAAGTGGTTACACCGTTTGGGACGGGATTTGATGCCGCCCTTCGGTGCCTGATTCAGCCCGACGGCAAGATTATCGTTGTCGGATGGGCACACAATGGATCGAACCTCGACTTCGCCATGGTACGCTATACCGCCGCGGGCGCGCTCGACGGGAGCTTTGGAACGGGCGGAAAGGTGACAACCGCGATCGGATCAGGCGACGATAATGCCTTCGCGGCTGCCCTCCAAGGCGATTTCAAGATCGTGCTTGCGGGAGAGAGTCATAACGGTTCAAACAAAGATTTTGCGGTCGTGCGATATGAAGGATCAAGCGGTCCACCCTTGCCTGCGCCGCCTCAGGGACTCGTCGGCGCGGCCGGATACGCCCACGTTGTGCTCAAATGGTACAGGGGATTGGAAAACTCATTGGCTGGGTACAGGATCTACGGAGGGAAGGCCACGAGTCCAACGACCCTCCTGGATTCCACGACGAGCATTCTGGACACAGTAAAAACGATCAGCAATTTGGGAAACGATACAACATACTATTTCAGAATAACATCGATTGACAGTTTGGGCAATGAAAGTCCGTATTCAAGCCAAATCAGTCTCACGCCTGGGAAGGCGAAGAATCAGGATTCGTATGTCAGGAGCAGCCAAGGCACATCGAACTACGGATCCGAGACCAACTTATACTTCGGCGGCATCCCTGGGCCCGGAGACAGCCTTCGGCTGTACATCCAATTCGATGTTTCGTCATTATCCCCTTTCACCCCAATTACTTCATCGCGAATGGATTTCTACGAAACCGGTCAAAATGGGTACATGAATTACACCTACGGCGTGTACAGGGTCAAACAAGCATGGAGTGAATCTAACATAACATGGAGAAACCAGCCGGAGTACGATCCTGTACCTATTGTTACCTTTTCAGGATCTGAATGGCAAGCAATATGGTCATGGCACTCAATCCGTGGTCTCGACAGTCTGGCGCAGCTCTGGGTGGATTCTGTTGCGTGGAATCTTGGTATCATGATCAAACCTCTCGGTGAGTTCTACGGAACTCCGTACGTAACCAGCTTGAACTCGCCTGACACTGCTCACCGACCACGGTTTGTCCTGAACAGTCCTGGAGGAAGCATTTCAGGGGTTGCGATGGACTCTCAAAACAGCACACCGTTGGCGAACGTCATTATCGAGGCATGCGAGGAAGTTCTCTACAGCGGAAAAATCTTCTACGCAATCGACACAACAGACGCACTAGGCCAGTTCAACCTTCGTGTAACGTACCCGCTCAAGTACAAGATTCGCGCGAACGGAATCACCGGCTATCTGCCGAAATTGGACAGCCTCCAGGTGAACGAGGGACAAACGATGGTGTACAACGCGCTACTCGATCCGAATTCACACGCTGTTGCAGGTGAAGTTTCCGGAGTCTGGACAAAGGCACAAAGCCCCTTCATCCTTTCAAACGATGTAGTCATCAACAGTCAGCTTACCATCGAACCTGGCGTGGAAGTTCTCTATGCGGGACGATATGCTTTGCGCGTGGAAGGGAAATTG
>DATECW010000107.1:0-22663 GCA_035286705.1 Bacteroidota bacterium | reverse complement strand
ACCGATTGGTATTTGCCGCCCCACTCTTCGACGAGAACGCCTTTCTCTGAGAGTTGCTGCCGTATCCGTTCCGGGTTCGCATCGGACTTATCGATCTTGTTCATTGCAATGATGATTGGAACGTTGGCGGCCTGAGCATGGTTGATTGCTTCAACCGTTTGGGGCATCACACTGTCATCCGCAGCGACCACAAGGACAACGATATCGGTTACCTGTGCCCCACGGGCGCGCATGGCCGTAAATGCTTCGTGACCGGGCGTGTCGAGAAATGTGATCTGCTTGCCGTCGGCGAGGGTGACTTCATATGCACCGATATGCTGGGTAATTCCCCCCGCCTCTCCGGCAACCACGTTCGCGCGTCGTATGTGATCGAGCAGTGACGTCTTGCCGTGGTCGACATGTCCCATGATTGTCACCACGGGAGGCCTCGCTTCAAGCGACTGGGGATCATCCACAATATCGACAAGCTCTTCGGATCCGAATTCCTGCTCAAATTCGATTTGAAGTCCGAATTCGTCCGCCACGAGCGTGATGGTATCCTTGTCCATGCGCTGGTTGATGGAAACCATCATGCCGAGGGCCATGCATTTCTGGATCACTTCTGCGACCGGGACACGCATAAGGTCAGCAAGTTCTCCAACGCTCACAAACTCCGTCACGCGGAGCCGGGTCTTGTCGCGCTCCGCTTCTTCGAGAATGCGCTGCTCTTCTTCCTCCCTCTCGAGTTTCTTCCTTTTTCGGTACGCAGCCCTCATGCTGGCAGGCTCTTCCCCCATATCCGCCAGAGTAGCCCGAATTGCCTTTTCGACTTCTTCCTCGTTCACTTCCGCGTGGCGACTCTTCTTCTTTTTCCGGGTTTTCGGTTCTTCCTCATCAGCAACCTTCCCGGGTTCTTTTCCGCGTTTTTCTTCCCGAATTTTCTTCTTTTTCTTCTTTTTCTTCTTCTTGTCTTCCTCGGTTTCTGCTGCAGGTTGCGCCTTTACTTCAAGGTCGAGTTTCCCCTTGATCGTCAATCCTCTGTTTCCTCTGGCAACAGCAGCTTCAAGAGGCGACGGAGCCCCGCGCTTTCCCCGCGCTTTGTCCTTCTTTTCTAAAGCCGTCTCAGGCCCCGCAATTTTCGGGCCTGCTGCCTTTGCAAGCGCTGCTTTGACCGGCTCGAGCACCTCCACCTTTTCCTCTGCAGATTTCTCGGTGATCGGCTCTTCCACGGCTGTTGGAGCAGTCACTTCTTCCGGAACCGCCGGCGCTGGTGCTGCCTGGACGATTTCCTTCTCTTTCTCCTCCGGCTCCTTCGCGGCCTTCTTCTCGGGCTTTTCAGGGCCTTCTTTCTTGCGTGACGAACGAAAATCCCTCAGCTTTTTCTGATGACGTTCCGCGACATCCTTTTCCTTCTTGAAATGGGATGTGATGGCAGACATCATATCATCCGTCACCATGCTCATGTGACTCTTGACATCGAATCCCTTCTTGTGAAGGAACTCGATTATCGTGTCACTCGACAGATTGAGCTCAGTCGCGAGTTTGTAGATCTTTATCTTTTTTGATTCAGCCATGGTGCCTTGTCTTCAATTCACCCGTGTGAGAGGACTCAGTCTTTCTTGGTTTGCTCATCCGCAGGTTCGGAGGTTGATCCTTCCGTCGGTGAGGGTTCGGGCTCGGCTTCGGTCGTTTCCGCTTTTGCTTCCGGTGCAGCCTCCTCCACTTCTTCCCCTTCTTCCTCGATTTCCGCTTCTTCCAACCCTTTCTTCAGCATCTCGACAATCTCATTTATCTTTTCTGCCTCAACGCCGAGCGTCGCCACCAGCGTTTCCTTGGGCGTATCAAGAACATCCCGTGCAGTCTTATAGTTTTCATCAAAGAACTTGTGGAACAGAACGTCACCGAGTTCCTCGTGGAATTCGGACAAGTCCATGTCGTACTCTTCTTCTTCCTCGCCGCCCTCTTTCACCAGCTGAATATCATAGCCGGTGAGTTTGGACGCCAACCTGACATTCTGGCCGTTTTTCCCAATGGCCAGCGAAACCTGGTCGGCTGCGACAAGAACGACGGCCTTCTTATTCTCCTGGTCAATCTGTACATTCAACAGCTTTGAAGGCGAGAGCGCTTTTGTGATAAACTGAACGGTATCTTCAGAATAGTTGATGACATCAATATTTTCGTTATTCAATTCGCGAACGATCGCATGAATACGCACGCCCTTCATTCCGACGCAAGCTCCCACGGCATCAATTCTGTCGTCATGAGAAAGAACTGCGACCTTCGCCCGATCGCCCGGTTCCCGCGCAATCTTCTTGATTTCGATAATGCCGTCATAAATCTCGGGGATTTCGATCTCAAACAAACGCATAAGGAACTGGGGATCGGCACGCGAGACGATGACGAGCGGATTGCTCGCTCCCTTGCGCACCTCCTTCACCACCGCACGAATTGTATCACCCTTCTTGTATCGCTCCTTGTAGATTTGTTCGTTTCTCGGGAGGATCAGCTCATTCTTGTTGTGGACAACGAGAATCTCCCCCTTCCCCTTTCGAATCTGATAAATCTCTCCGACAACAATTTCGCCGACCGCACTCGTATATTCGTTGTAGATTGATTCCCGTTCGATTTCCTTGATTCTCTGATTGAGGTTCTGCTTGGCACTGACGACCAACCGCCGCCCGAACGTCTGGAGCGGAATAATTTCGACAAACTCCTCACCTACATCGAGGTCCTCGCCGCTCTTCTTCTTGGCTTCCTTGACGTCGATCTGTATTGCCGGGTCTATCACCTCATCGACGACCTCTTTCTCCAGGTAAATTTCGATATCGCCTTTTTCCATGTTCACAACGACATCGAATTTTGCCGTCTGACCGTATTTCTTTCTCACCATCATTCCAAAAATATCCTCGATAATGCCGACGAGAATATCCTTGTCGATTCCTTTGTCCCGAACCATTTGAGAAAATGATTCGACTATCTCGTGATTCATTGCTTCCTCCAACAAGCTGCATGCAGCGCTACCATGGCAGTTCCTCTTGTGATTCGATTATCTGCTCGAACGGGAGAGAGATCGGCTCTCCTCCGTCCGGCTGAAAAGTCAGTTGATTTCCTTCAACACCAATCAACACGGCCTTCATGGAGGCCGGCTCGGGCCCGGTGTTGAAACGAACGCTGAATCGCCTTCCGACATTCTTGGGATATTGTCTCAGGAACCGCAGCGGCCTGTCCATGCCGGGTGACGAAACTTCAAGCCGAAAATCCGTTCCTTCCAGTGTTCGCTGCGTCTCCAGGACAACTCGCAACTCCCGACTTACGCGCGCACATTCATCGATCGTAATACCCTTGTCCGTGTCTGCAAATACCTGCACAAGAACCGATTTTCGCTCCAAGCGAAGATGGATATCGACGACAAAGACGCCCTGCACCTCGAGCGCCGGACCCGCAACTTCCTTGATTTTCTGCGTGATTTCGTGAACTCTCATTTTCATCCAAAAAAAATAGCCCGAACTGGCGGGCTATTTCTGAAGGCACTGTCAAGATACGCACTTCGGCGGGAAGATGCAAGCGAATAATCAGAAATTTGTCACTACGACGCTTTCCTTATAGAATTCAGCAATAATATTCGCCGCCTCGGCTGGATCGTCGGTGACATGAAAAAGGTCAAGGTCGCCGTTGCTGATAGTACCAGCCTTCATCAATGTCTCTCTCATCCAATCGAGGAGGCCTTGCCAATACTCCTTTCCCATGAGAATGACAGGAAATGGTTTTGTCTTTTGCGTTTGAATGAGCGTTATCGCTTCAAAAAATTCATCGAGCGTCCCAAAGCCCCCCGGGAGGACAACAAACCCGTGAGCGTATTTCACAAACATGACTTTCCGGACAAAGAAGTGCTTGAATGTGATCAATCTGCCCCTATCAATATAACGGTTGGAATTCTGTTCAAACGGCAGGTCGATGTTTGCTCCTACCGACGTTCCCCCCGCTTCCTGGCATCCCTTGTTGCCCGCCTCCATAATTCCCGGCCCTCCGCCGGTGAGGACATTGAATCCTCTTTTCACGAGTGCTTTTGCCACGGAAACCGCCATTTCGTAGTACGGCATTCCGGGCGTCATTCTGGCAGATCCGAAAATCGTTACGAGCTGTTTCTGCTGTGACATGATAGAGAAGCCTTCCACAAACTCTGCCAGTATTCTGAACAGCCGCCAGAAATCCTGCTGAACGTCGGAAAGCGCCTTTAGCTTCTCGTCCTGAATGAGGTCATGCGATGAACGACTGTCTGGTGGTGCCATGGAAAATCCTTTCAAGTGTCAAGATCGGATTCCGAGGAAGTTCCTCAGAATCGTCTTACCGTGCTGGGTGGCAATTGATTCGGGATGGAATTGAACGCCGAACGTCGGTGCATCCTTATGCCGTAAACCCATAATGATCCCATCCTCCGTCCAAGCGGTGATCTCCAGGGATTCGGGGAAAGAGGATTTCTCCACTATCAGTGAGTGATACCGAGTGGCTTGAAACGGTGAAGGGACGCCTGCAAAAATGCCTTTTCCGTCATGGTAGATGGAGGAGGTCTTTCCGTGAACAATAGAAGGAGCCCTCACAATCGACCCCCCAAAAGCCTGTCCGATCGCCTGGTGGCCAAGACAAACTCCGAGAATGGGAACCTGGCGAAAGAGCGCGCGAACAGACTCCACGGAAATGCCCGCTTCTGCCGGCGTACACGGTCCGGGCGAGATGATAATTCCGTCAGGCTTCATCGTCGACAGCTCTTCGACCGTAATCTGGTCGTTTCTTACGACGAGTTGTTCCACTCCCATCTCTCCCACGTATTGGACGAGGTTGTACGTGAAGGAGTCATAGTTGTCGAGAACCACAATCATGGATGCTATGCCTCCAGAGCCTGAATGGTTGCAGCGAGTTTCTCGAGTGTCTCTTCATATTCCCGATCCGGAACCGAATCATGCACAATTCCCGCCCCAGCCTGGAGATAGTAGGTGCCGTTGAATCCCACGATGGTCCGAATGGCAATACAGGAATCGAGGTTGCCGGAAAAATCCAGGTAGGCGATAGCCCCTCCATAGATACCGCGCTTCGCAGCTTCCAGCTCTGAGATGATCTCCATTGCCCTGATCTTTGGAGCTCCGCTGACGGTGCCTGCAGGAAAACACGCGAGGAGCGCATCGAGGGGGGTAACATCGGAACGCAGCACCCCTTTCACTTCCGACACAAGATGCATGACATGCGAATATCGTTCCACCCTCATCATGTCGGAAACCTGAATACTGCCAAAGTCACAAATGCGTCCCAGATCATTCCGGCTGAGGTCCACCAGCATCAGATGTTCTGCCTGCTCTTTGGGATCCGCCCGAAGCTCCTCTGCCAGCTTCAAATCTTCCTGTTTCGATTTCCCTCTTCGCCGCGTACCGGCAATGGGTCGGGTCTCCACAACCCGGTCAACAACGCGCACGAGCATTTCGGGAGACGATCCAATAACTGAGAGATCGCCCATACGGAGGAAGTACATGTATGGAGAAGGATTGATGTTCCTGAGGTTGCGATAGACGACGAAAGGGTCTGCGGTGGATCGTTGGCGGATTCGCTGAGAAAGAACCACCTGAAAGATATCTCCTTCCTCAATGTAGTGCTGTGCACGGCCGACAGCACGGCAGAATTCGTCTTTTGAAACAACGAATTCCCTCCCTTCGGATCTTTTCGTCTCGCCATTTCCGACGGCGGATTGAGTGCCGAGAAGGGATCGAAGAAGAACGATTTCAGCGCAGGCCTTTTCATACTCCTCTTGCAGCCGATCGCGGTTCCGATCATGTTCCGGCACATATGCATTCGAAATGAGTGTGATCGAATGCGTCACATTATCGAGGACAAGGATCACATCGAAAAAGAGAAGCACGCAATCCGGAATACGAGGTTCATCTTCAGGGAGCTCGGGAATATCCTCAACAAGCCGGACGCACTCATATCCGAAATATCCAACCGCTCCACCTGAAAATCTCGGCAACCCGGGCACTTGCACGGTCTTGAGGTGGGCAAAAATAGCTTTGAGGGCCTCGATGGGATGAAGACCGGGTCTCGCCAGCGCTGGGAGAACCGTCACATCGTCATGAAATGTTTCGAGGGACAACACCGCCCCTCGAATTTCGCACTTCATGAAAGGATTGAATCCCAGGAAGGAATATCGGGCTATTGTCTCTCCCCCTTCGACGCTCTCGAGAAGAAAGGAATACGGATTCTGGTCTTTGATCTTGAGATAGATAGAGACAGGCGTTTCTGTATCGGCCCGGAGCGTCTCGTAGACGGGGATGACATTTCCCCTTTTGCACAATTCGGAAAACTCTTCGAACGATGTCATGCTTTTCGCACCGGCCAGTGAATCGCGCAGCGGTCCCCCTCATGTTGTTCGACGAGCCTTCGAAATTCATCGTCAACATCTTTTGGCCGGTCGGTGCGCTGATCCAGCCAAACGTGATACGCAACATTGGTGGCAACGATCGCCCCGGTGGAAGCGAATTCCAACACACCTTCCATCCAGAAACTCGTGTTCTTGATCCGGGAAATGCGTGTGTGTACGTTCAGTGCAGCATCAAAGGTCACCGGCATCCTGTAGTCGATCTCATTTCTCACGAGAACGACCTTGTTTTCTCCTCGCACAGATCCTAATTCCAGGGCTGTTCCGATATGCCTGAAGTATTCCACCCGTCCAACCTCAAAATAGAGAAGATAGACTGCGTTGTGGACGATGCCCTGCCAGTCAACTTCATAATTACGCACGCGAACAGGCGTTGTGTGCTTGAACTGTGAAAGATCGAACCGGTCGGCCGTCGTCATGGAAACAGCCTCTGAATGATCGATGCGCCTTGGCGAACCTGTTCCATCGAAACATCCATATGAGTCACGGCGCGGATCGTCGTAGGGCCTGCATCAGTCAACAAAACACCTTTTGATCTCAGCATCGAAAGGATCTTAGACGGGGATTTCCCTGTTCCCGATACATCTACTATGACAATATTCGTCTGGACGGTATCCATGTCGACTGCAAAATCTTTCACGCGACCCATTTCTTCTGCAAACATCCTCGCCTTCTCGTGGTCTTCCTTCAACCGTTTGACGTTATTCTCGAGCGCGTAAGAAGCGGCAGCCGCCAGAACACCCGCCTGCCGCATACCCCCGCCAAAAATCTTCCGCACTTTTCTTGCCCGTGCAACGAACGCTTTGCTGCCGGCAACTGCCGAACCGACAGGCGCGCCGAGTCCCTTCGAGAAGCAAACAGAGACAGAGTCAAAATACCGCGCATACTCTCTCGGATGAACGCCTGAAGCCATCCACGCGTTCCACAACCGGGCGCCGTCCAAATGCATGGGGATATTGTGACGAATCATCCGGCCGCGAATTCGTTTTATTTCGTCAAGCGGATAAACAGTTCCACCGGCCCGATTGTGCGTGTTCTCGAGACATACAAGAGCCGTGCGCGTCATGTAATAGGCGGGAGGCCGTATTGCTTCCTCGAGCTGGTCGGCGCGTATGACGCCGCGGGTCCCCGCGATGGTAAGCAGCTGAACTCCTGAAAGCATCGCCGGGGCACCGGTTTCATAATTCAGAATATGTGCGTCCCTCTCCACAATGACCTCATCTCCGGCCTGGGTATGACACTTGATGGCAATCTGATTTGCCATAACGCCCGTCGGCGTGAAGAGGGCATCTTCTTTGCCGAGCAACGACGCCACGGCACGCTGAAGCCGATTCACCGACGGATCTTCCCCGAAGACATCGTCGCCGACCTCCGCTTCTGCCATGGCTCTTCGCATTTCGTCCGATGGCTTTGTAACGGTATCGCTTCGCAAATCAATCAATGATGGTCTCATGTTTCTTCTTCCTGACAAGAGCGACGACAACGATAAGTATTGAGGCGCAGAGACAACCCTTTCCCACAAAATCGCCGTGCCTCACAAAGAACGTTTCCGTTTCCATTGACTTGATCCCGGCAGAGAATGTTGCAGCTTCGTACATCGATGTTCCTGAAATCAGCCTCCCGGCGGGACTGAGCACTCCTGAAATACCTCCGTTCGCGCACCGCACAATCCACCTCCTCGTTTCCACCGCTCTCAATCCCGTGTACGCCGCAAGCTGATAAGCGCCCGAGGTATTTCCCCACCAGCTATCGTTTGAGACAACGACCAGAAATGTCGCACCCTTCCGAACAAATTCCCGGACATATTCGGGATACACCAATTCATAACAGATCATCCCGGAAAAAGGTGTCGCCGTCCCATCGCGAAGTTGAAGGTCGTACACAGTCTGTTCCGTCCCCTTTCCCCAACTGCTGATTCCCACTCCCCATTTCAGCGGTTCAATAAGGAATCGGAATGCTTTTGCGTATGGTACTCGTTCCGCGTAGGGCACCAAAACCACCTTGCGATAGACGGGACCGTTACCGACGTAGGGAAGAAAGAGTGTGGCTGAATTGAACGACTCGAAATACGCGTCCCCGGCTTTCATGGCAGTGACGCTTGCGTGCGCAGAGTCCGTGTAGTATCCGTCGGCCAGACCAGTGAACACCGGTGTATTGGCAAAGTCGACTTCGTGCTTGAAGAGATTGTAGTATGCGGTATTCTGTGAAAGGAGAATATGAAAAGGGATTGCCGTTTCAGGAAGAACAATCAAATCGAGGGAATCTTTTGAGAGGTTCCGGATTTCCCTGAAGAACAATTTGAGTTGATTGGTATATCCCTCCCACCGTGAATCCGACCCTCCCCCCCATTTCTCAAAGGGATCGATGTTCGGCTGAACAATTCCCACCTTCACGGGTGTTCCCTCAAAGAGAGAATCGTACCGTTTGAGAAGAGTCGCACCGATGACAAACGGAACGACATACAGCAGAATCAAGACAAAAAGAAGCGAGAGGCTTCTGGCTTCGGTGAACTTCCATTGTTGGAGCGCCACGTTCCGTATAAACGCATAGGAAAAAACATTGAAGGTGACCACGAGAAGCGAGAGACCGTAGACGGAGACTGCTTCAACGATCTGAATCCTGTAGAGATCATAGGCCTGGCTGTTCCCGAGCGTGAGCCAGGGGAACGAGAACTCGCCAAGGGAATGGAAGTATTCGAATCCTACCCAGAAGAAGGGAAAGGCAACAAGCCACGCAGTTGTCCCGAACCGTTTCCTGACCACATGCGCAGCCAGAAGAGGAATCCAATAAAACATCGGATGGATGGCAAGCAGGCCGACTCCCGACAGAACGAGGTACTGATCACGCAGGTGTGTGAACCCTCCCACCCAGTAGACCGTGATCAGGTGGAAGACAAAGAGCATCAGGTAGGAGTACCGGAGAAGGCTTCCAATGTTGTTGAGTCGCTCGAACAGGAAAAGAAATGGCACCAAACCGACGTAGGCAAAAGAGTACAACGGCGAAGGGGGAAAGGAGAATCCAAGAAGGATTCCGGAAATCACACAGAGAAGGACATACAGTTTCCGCCGTCGCCGGTTTTCGGTTTCTTCAACCAGGAGGGTCATGCTGATTCTCCCGTCTTTTGTCGCCGGCTCCATTGTCCGATGATGAACCGATACCCAAACAACACCAGTACTCCAATCACCACTCCCAGAACCGCTCCGGCAAGGATATCGAAGGGGTAATGAACCCCAACGGAAACCCTTGAAAAAGCCACGACTCCTGCAAAAGTCATGAACGCCCAAAGCCATTTTCTGTAGAAGTACGACAGAACCGTCGCGGCTGCGACATTATTGACAGCATGCGACGATGGAAAAGAATATCCGCTTCCACAGCCTACAAGAAGATGAACATCGTTGAGAACGTGACATGGACGAATTCTTGTGAAGAGATGTTTGATAACGGAACTGTTCAATTGGTCGCTCAAGAGAATTGTCAGAATGAGGAGTATGACAGTCGTGCGGCCCATGACGCCCCCTTTGACAGCCAGTGCGATCAACCCGGCTCCGACAAGGAAGAGAATAATCGGCTGCTTGTTGAGGTCGGTAAGGAAGGGCATCAGAAGATCAAAAACGGGGTTCGCAATCGTCTGGTTCAGAAAGCGAAAAACCGCGACGTCTATTCCATACAGGACCTCACTCACCGGACCGGGCTCCCGGGCATGTGTTCACTTTGAGGCCCTTCCGTTGTTCGCCGGCCTTTGTTTTTTGTAGAAATATCGTGCAAGCAAAACGAGAACAGCAACGACGAGAACAGATGTCACAACCTTGCTGTATGTCTCCAAATAGAGCAGAATTTCCGCCCAATTGTCGCCCAGCGCTTTTCCCGAAAGAAGAAGAATGGAATTCCAAATCATTGCACTGACAAAGGACAAGATGGTGGTGCGAATCAGCGAGAGTTCCGACATGCCCGCAAAAAAGGAAACCACCGCTCTTGTGCCGGCAAGAAATCTGTTCGCGATAATCACCCAGTAGCCGTATTTCCTGAACCACGATTCAACCTTGTGCACATTCTCGATCGGTATGAATCTGATCTTCCCGACTTCCAGGATGCGGTCTCCAAACCAGTCACCAATCTTGTACATCGTGAGGAATCCCAGGGTGCTGCCCACAGTGGCAACTGCAAGGACGACTGTGAAATCGACACGCCCGAATCCTATGAGAGAGCCGGCGGCCACGACCATGACATCACTGGGAAACGGCGGGAGGATGTTTTCGATGTAGCAAATGCCCGCAACGGCGGCATAGACCCAGACGGGCTGGAGGGTGGAAAGACTATCGATGAATTCTTGCACCGGTCTTCTCGGTTGAGGGGAAGATTGCTGCAAGGGCCAGGGCAGCGCAACCCTGGCCACGGCCCACAAATCCCAGACTCTCGTTCGTGGTCGCCTTGATTGAAACCTGCGTCGACTTGATTTTCAACCTCCCGGCGATTGCTTTCCTCATTCGCGTGACATAGGGGGACAATTTCGGTTTTTCAAGGAGGATGGTCGCGTCGATATTGCCGATGGCATATCCCCTTCGTTTGAGCAAATCACCGACGGCCTGCAGCAGGAGCAGACTCGAAATATCCTTGTACCGCTTGTGCGTATTCGGGAAATGCCTTCCGATATCGCCGAGCGCAGCGGCTCCGAGAAGAGCATCACAAATGGCATGAAGCACAACGTCAGCATCGGAATGTCCCTCAAGGCCCAGCAGCGACGGTATGCGAATTCCTCCCAGTATCAATTTCCTTTTTGGCCCGAATGCGTGAACATCGTATCCAATGCCGCATCGAACCGTAATGCGCGGGATCATCGAATTTCGAATCCTTTGAAGCTGTTGTCCGAGTTGACCCACTCGATGAGGCAATCCGAGACCTGGGCGGATCTTGGTCCACCTTTGACTTCCTTGATCAGCATTTCAATGGAGCCGCGATCGCCTTCAGCCACGATTTCCACATCTCCGTTGTAGAGGTTTTTCACGTATCCCCGAAGGTTCAACTGCGCGGCATGCCGTGCGACATAATATCGAAAGCCTACCCCTTGCACCAATCCCCGCACAGCGATATGCACAGCGGCATTCATCAAAAACGAAGTTACCATTTCTTCCTTTGAGACACAACAACTCGAAGAAGTGCCCGCGCAGTACGAGTGCTTCGTCCGGTGATCCGTTGAACGAGCAGCAATCCTTCTCCGATCGTCTCCGCGCTCAGACCAACGCGAACCGATCCTCGAAGATGTGAATAGAGCTGACGGTCGAGGCCCTGAAGTGCGAGAACCGTCACATTAATCAGCTCGCGTTCCTTCAGTGTCAGTCCGGGCCTGGCAAAGACTTTGCCATACACATCGTTCAGAATCATCGACCGGGCATCACGATGAATCTCCTGAATATTCTGCAGGAGTTTCTCCGTTTGATCGCCGTAGATGCGTTTGAGGATTCTTTTCGCGCTGGCACGGGGACGTTGTGGCCTTTTCGATGAGTCGCCCTTGAAGTGGCGGAACCTTTTCACGTACTCGAGCCCCTCAAGCATCGCCGGAAATCCAAGAACGAGGGAACAATGTATGAACAATTCCTGGAGAAAGCCGGTGGGGAGCGAAGGACTCCTCTTGAGTAGCGCATATGCTTTCGCCCTTCGGTTCACTGCGAAGAGGGCTGACGTCGACACGCAGCATCGCTGTCTCGCTGTGAGTGATTTCTGTGTCGATATCATTTGATGCGTGTCCGGAAACAAAAAAGGGACGACCTTGATCGTCCCTTCTTCCTTGGTGCGAGAGCAACGCTCTTACTTTCCCTTCAATCCATCCAATTCATATTGCGCGTTCCGGCTGTAGGCAACATCTTTCCGTGCCTCGCCAAACGCGCTGCGGGCCTTGTGGAACTCCTTCATTTTCTTGTATGCAGTTCCGATCTCAAAATACTCCGCCCCTTTGGATTTTCCCTTTTTCAGCTTCAGTGCTTCGTTCGCGGCTTCCAGTGCATTCTCGGGCTTTTCGAGCCTGTTATAGACCCGGGCGGCTACCAGGTATAATTTGCTGTTGTCAGAATGCTGCTGAAGTGCCTCATCGGACGTTGTCCCAGCCTCTTCAAACTTGCCTTGTTCCAGAAGCTGCTGCACTTTGCCGGCATAGGCCTCAGTGATACCGACCAGCGACGGTTTCAACTTCGCGTCGTGTTTCAAAGCGGTCTTGAACGACTCGAGCGCACCGTCGTAATTGCCCTGTGTCAAATAGACTCCGCCGATTGCATTATGGCTTCCGGCAAAATTCGGCATCACCTTGGTCGACGCCATCAACGACGAGATTGCGTTGTCGTATTGCTTGCTGTTTTTGTAGCAAAGCCCCAGAAGGTAGTGATATCTATAGTCCTCCTCAAGTGCGAGGGCGGCCTTGCCTTTTTCAATCGCAGCCGCATAATTGCCGGACCGAAACAAACCATTGGCCTCGTTAAACAGTTTCTTGGCTTCGTTCTTCTCATCAGGATTCGATGACTGGGCGTCGAGAAGAACAGAAATGACCATGAGCGACATCAGCACAAAAAGACCTCGTCTCATCAGTCTAACCTCCTTTGATTAGTTGAATGACGTGCCCGGAGCGAGACTTGAACTCGCATGCCTTTTCAGGCGCCGCCCCCTCAAGACGGTGTGTCTGCCAGTTCCACCATCCGGGCCTAATATGGAAAATTGGAGAATGCAAATTGGGAATTGAGATTTCAAATTTTCAATCTCCAATTTGCCGTTTTCCATGATGTGAGCGTGGGTGGGCTCGAACCACCGACCCTCTGCTTAAAAGGCAGATGCTCTACCCCTGAGCTACACGCCCACGTCCGGGCGCGGTGGCCCGAAACAACTACAATTTAGGAAAATTCGCGCCGATTTTCAAGAGTGGGACATCTCCTGCCTGGCTTCCTGTTCGACCCTCCCGCTTTCCGGTTGCTGCTCACCCTTCTTGCGATACAGGATTCCCAGCGGCACGAGAACACAATACCCAAGTACCAGCAACACCGGTGCGACAATTAACGGCATGAATCCGTCCCAGGGCTTCTGGAGAAGCGCGACGTACCCTGCGGCGATGCAGAGTATTGCAGCTCCCAGAATCTGATAGTTGCGCTTCGTGAGCGGGAGCGCGTGAGCAACAGGTTTACGTTTTTGTGATCGTTGTTCCCGAGCCATAGTATTCCTCAGTTGTAACAAAAAGCCCAGCGTTGGGGAAACGCCGGGCCCGACCCTTTGATGCCGACAGTCAGGGGAGATACTGTCGGCAGGATCGACTGTAATGTACGGTTTTTCGATTGAAAGTCAAGATGCTTACGTCCTCTCTCCGGCATGACCTGCCCGCGAAGATACTAACTTACCGTCTGCAAGTCGCATGATACGGTCTCCTCTTCGAGTCAGGTCCGGATTGTGTGTGGCAATCACGAATGTCAATCCGCGCTTCTTCGCAAGGTCGACAAGCAGCCGATGAAGTTTGTGGCCGTTTTCCTCATCAAGATTCCCCGAGGGCTCATCCGCCAGAATCAGAAGGGGGTCGTTCATAAGAGCCCTGGCCACTGCCACCCTTTGCTGTTCCCCACCGGACAACTCATTCGGCTTGTGCTGCATTCGCTCGGCAAGACCCACCTCATCCAGCAGCAATTCCGCCCGAGGGCGGACGCTTTTCAGAGACTCCCCCTTCACCAATCCTGGCATGGCGACATTCTCAAGGGCCGTGAATTCCGGGAGTAAGTGGTGAAACTGGAAAATGAATCCGAGTTTACTGTTGCGGAATGAGGCTCTTTCTTCTTCACTGAAGGTGAAGATGTTGCTGCCTCCAACCGCCACCAGCCCTGATGTCGGCTGATCAAGGCCGCCCAGGATATGGAGAAGGGTGCTTTTCCCCGAACCTGATGGGCCGATGACCACGACAATTTCGCCCATCTTAATTTCAACATCGACGCCTTTTAACACCTGCAGCGTCTCACTCTTTCCTGTCGGGAATTCCTTCCAAACGTTCTCGGCACGAACAAAGATGTTCCGTTTCGTCACTCCCATCGGATGGCCTCCACTGGAATGAGGTTTGCGGCCCGCCTGGCCGGGTAATATGCCGCAACCGAGCAGAGTCCAATTCCTGTCAGGGAAATCAACACCAGATCAAAGATATTCAATTCCACGGGGATTGCGGGGATGATATACACCGTGGGATCAAGCGGCACCAAATGAAACTCCTTCTGAAGGTAAACGACAATCACTCCCAAGAGCACACCGAACAAAGATCCCATGACTCCAACAATCAGTCCTTGATGCATGAAGATTCGCAGAATCATCTCTCGTGTGGCACCCATGGTTCTCAAGATGCCGATATCGCGCGTTTTGTCAATCACCGACATGGTGAGCGAGCCCAGCAGGTTGAACGATGCCACTCCGACAATCATGCAGAGAATGATGTAGGCCATCCATCGTTCGATCTGCATTACGGAGTAAAGCTCGCGATGGAGATCGTACCATGTAAGAATCCGGTACTCTCCTCCAAACTCCGCTCTGATCCGGCCTGCAAGCCGGTCGGTCTCATCGATGTCGTTGGCCCTTATTTCGACTCCCTGAACCTGATTCCCCGATCCGAAGAGAGCCCGACCCGCATCCAATCCGACATAGGCGTAGAATGCATCATATTCCTTGTTGTTCGATTCATAAATCCCCGCAACGACAAACCTGCGAATCAGCGGTTGACCGATCTGCAACAGGGCAAATTCAGATCCTGCGGGACTCACAACAGAAATCGTATCGCCAACCACGACCCCAAGCCGGTCGGCCAGAGTCAATCCTATGACCATCCCGGATCCGTTTCTCGCTTGAAAGTCAAGTCCGCCAAGAACGAGTTTGTCGCGCAAACCAGAGACTCCATCAACCCTCGATTCGTCCATTCCTTTGACGTTGATCACGCGATTCATGTTCCTCGATACCACGAGAGCCTTGCCGGAAACAAATTGCCCATACCCGCGGACATCCGTGTCTGATGACAGGAATGATGAAAGGCGTGCATACTCAATGGAGTCACCGGGTTTCATTCGTTCGACGCGCAGATGCGGATCGAATCCGGTCAGAATGGATGTCACCAGTCCGTTGAAGCCGTTGAAGACGGAAAGAACAACCACCAGCGCAGCGACACCTATCGTTACACCGATAATCGATATGAAAGAAATGACGGTAACAAATCCAACCTGTCGTTTCGACCGCAAATAGCGGAACGCTATGATCTGTTCAAGTCTCATGAAGCAAACCGGAGAAGAGCCACCGGATCCCTTCTCCCGGCGACACGGGAGGGAATCACCGAACACACATAGCATAAGATGATTGCGGCAATGCTCACGAGTGCGAAATTCAACCAGCTCAGGTCGATCGGTACATGCGTCATGTAGTAAACCCCCGCAGGCAGCGAAATCAGACGGTATTTCATTTCGATCCAGCAAAGGACATATGCAAGCAAGTTTCCCCCTATCGTACCGACAATGCCAATCAGCAATCCTTGATACAGGAATACCTTTCTGATCGTCCGCGTCGTCGCCCCCAGAGTCTGCAGCACGCCAATATCGTTCGTCTTTTCCATCACCATCATCAGGAGCGTGCCGATAACATTCACCGTTGCGACGAGAATAATCAGCGCAAGGATAATCGGAATCTGACTCTTCTGAAGCTCAATCCAGGAAAAGAGGTTCCGATACATTTGAAACATTGTGCGGGCATAATAGGGATATCCGAGATCGGCGGGGATACTTTGCGCCAGCGATGCCACCTTGCCGACATCACTCACCAGGACATCAAATCCCGAGACTGACGTTCCAAACTGAAACAGTCTCTGCGCGTTTCCCAAATTGACGTACACATAACTGGCATCATATTCTTCCATCCCGGTCTCATAGATCCCTGAAACCTCAAACTGCATCACTCTCGTTTGCGAAAGGGTCAATGCAAATCCCCCGAGGGCAAAGACGAGGAGTTTGCTGCCCACGGAAGCGTGAAGGCGCTCTGCCAGGCGCTGACCAATGACAATCGGTTGAATTCCTGATTCCCGCTGATCAAGGTCATAGCGCCCGGCGACAATGTGATGTTTTGCGGCGGAGATGTCGTTCTCAGGGTCAATGCCTTTTACCAGCACGCCGTCGATACCGCCGTCAGACCGAATCATTCCCTCGCGTGCGACATACGGAGCCATGGCAACAACATCCGGATAGTTTTCCCGCACTTTCTTTGCCGCGGCCGCGGGATTATTGAGAACCTGGTTCTGGAATCCATAAATCTGCATGTGGGCTGTGAAACTGACGACATTTTCCTTGATGGTTCGTTCAAATCCCCGCAGAATGGAGAGAGTGATGATGAGCGTGGCAACGCCGAGGGTAACACCAACAATGGAAAAAAAGGTAATAAAGGAAATGAACCCGCGGTTGCGGCGGGAGCGAAGGTACCGGCGTGCAACAAAAAATGAAACACTCATGAGGCCTCGACAATCCGGAGTCGCGACAGATCGCTATTGTTTGGAAAACTCAAGGAGATAACTCTTGATGAACTCATCAATATCGCCGTCCATAACGGCCTGGACATTGCTTGTTTCCACACCCGTCCGGTGATCCTTGACCAGCGTGTAGGGTTGAAACGTGTACGATCGAATCTGGCTCCCCCATTCGATTCTCTTCTTGGTGCTCTCGATGGCATCCAACCGCGCTTTCTCTTCTTCCTTCCTTGCCTGATAGAGACGGGATTTGAGCATTTTCATCGCCCGCTCCCTGTTCTGAAATTGCGACCGTTCCTGCTGGCAGGCCACCACGATACCGGTCGGAACGTGGGTGATGCGGACTGCTGTCTCAACTTTATTGACATTCTGGCCGCCCTTTCCCCCCGAGCGGTATGTGTCGATCTTCAAATCGGCCGGATTAATTTCCACCGCGACGTCGTCTTCGACTTCAGGACACACAAAAACCGATGCGAACGATGTGTGCCGGCGTGCATTGGCATCAAAGGGAGAAATTCTCACGAGCCGGTGCACGCCGCTCTCGGCCTTCAAATATCCGTAAGCAAATGTTCCGACGACTTCGAATGTTGCACTCTTTACTCCTGCTCCCTCACCCTCCAGGAGCTCGACCAGGCTGACCTTAAACTGATTCTTCTCGCACCAGCGGGTATACATTCTCAGCAGCATTTCCGCCCAATCCTGAGATTCCGTGCCGCCGGCTCCCGAGTGAATCGTTACAAGAGCGTTCTTTTCATCGTCCTCACCGCTCAGCATGTTCTTGAACTCAAGGGCCTTGATTTCAGTTTCCAGTTTCCTGAGATCATTCTCGATTTCAGGCACTGCCGAAGTTTCCTTGCCCTCTTCCGCAAGCTCGATCAATGTTCCGGTGTCCTCCGCAATCGCATGGAGTTTTTTCCATGCCTCAATCCAATCCTTCCGCCTATTGAGTTCCTGTATGACTTTTTGAGCATTGACATTGTCATTCCAAAAACCCGGCTCAGTCGTTTGCGCCTGAAGTGAAATGGCTTCCGTCTCTTTTGTGTCGAGATCAAGATACGAACGCAGCGTCATCAGCCGTTTTGTCTCTTCCTTCAGTCTTTCACGCAAATCTTCGAACATCTTTCAGACACCTCGTTTTCTGCTATTCAATTTTCGTCCCATCGGGAACATCTATCTCCATCCGCAGGAGCGCGGCAGCCAGTGTTTTGCCCTGGGCATCATTTTTGAGCGATTTCGTGCCACCCCCGCCAAGCGCCTCGTGAAGCAGGAAATTCACGGCCCAGAGATTCGGCAATTCAAACCGCTCCACCCCGCCTTCGACAATCCCTTTGAAATGGCGCTTCACCTTCTCAGCCGTCACCAGTTGTTCGATCAGCGGATAGTATTCCTTCTTCCGTGCAATGAGCCCGACGTTGGCAGTATCTCCCTTGTCTCCTGAGCGCCCGTGGGCAATGTCAATCAAACGAATCTTCATACTTGTGTCAGATCTCTTCGACGATGACTTTTGGAGTGACGGCCCCTTTGTGGAGCAGGGCGGGCCAATACGCAATGACTTCTCTTGCTTTTGGCCGTCCACCGGCAAATCCCGTCACTCCCGGCGGACCCGTAAGAATCAACGGTGCAAGTTCCTGCGCGAAGGATTCGACCGATTTGTGATCATGCGCCCGAACGCCGATCCTCAACACCACTTCATTTAATTCACCGTTGGCTTCGGCAAGCGGACCATGACACGAATTATACCCCATGTATTCCGACCGGATTTCCTCGAAGCCCCTTCCATGATCGTTCAGTCTTGTTCTGAGGATTTCGTCGGCTGCCTTTGCCTTTTCGAGCGCGTCCGGCCACGAAAAAGTCAATGTTCCAACTGCAGTGTAGCCATCAAGATACGACATCGACACCTTGTACGAATCAGTAGCCGGCCTGCCTTTGACATTGTACATCCTCACTCGATCTTTTCCGACCTCTTCCAACTGAATCGACGTAAAATCCGCCACACAGTCGGGCGTTATGTAGTCAGACGGATCCCCTATCTCATAGAGCAGCTGCTCCTTCACCGTTTGCATGCTCACAAGGCCGCCTGATTGTTCATGCTTCGTGATAATGATTTCACCGGATGAATAGGCCTCTGCAATGGGAAAGCCGATGTGGGCAAGATCCGGCACAGAACGCCACGAAGCTGAGAAATTACCCCCGCTTGCCTGGCCCCCGCATTCCAGAATATGTCCTGCAATCGTTCCTGCTGCGAGCTTGTCCCATTCATCCTTCTTCCAACCGAACTCATGGATCATTGGCGCGAGAGTAAGTCCGGTATCCGTTGTCCTTCCCGTTATCACAATGTGTGCGCCTTGGTCCAACGCCTCGACAATTGGCCAGGCACCAAAGTACACGTTCGCACTCTGCAGTCTTTCGCGGACCACCCCAATCGACTCCCCTGTATCCATATTGTTCAATGTGATTCCGGACTTGACAAACGTATCGATCTTGTCCAGAATGTCGTCGCCAAGAACGGTTCCGATCTTCAGGCCCTTGAATCCTTTTTTTCTTGCCCATTCGAAGACTGCATTTCGGCATCCCTCAGGATTCGCTCCCCCGCCGTTCGTAATGATCTTAACGTTCTTCTCCATGCAAAGGGGAAGAATGTGTTCAATGAGCGGGACCACGTCGCGTGCATACCCATGATCCGGGTTTCGTTTCTTCTGTTTCTGCATGATGGACATTGTGACTTCCGCGAGAAAGTCCATCATGATGTAGTCGATGGGGCCCTTGTTCACTTGATCGAACGGTGCAGTCTGCAGATCACCCCAAAATCCCTGACCCGAAGCTATCCTGACATGGTTGGCCACACATTTCCTCACAAATGATTCATTGTAACAACAAGGTGACCTGCCGTACGCCGACGATGAGAAAAAGCACGTTATTGAACCGTTGCCTTATACCCATAGCAGAGGATTCCAGCTTTTCCGTCTTGCTGAATTTTTCGGAAGACCAGACGAACCTTCTGTCCTATCTCCAGATGCTCAACGTCGGCAATCTGAGCCGTAATGGCCACCCCATCCTGCAGTTCGATGATCCCCACGGCAAACGGACAGTCCTTCGAAAACGTATCTGATGCCACCCGAACGATCGTGTAAGACTTGAGAGTACCCGCACTCTTCAGCACCTTCGTTTTGAACTTTCGCCCTTTGCAGCGTGGGCACACGATGCGCGGTGGAAAACTCACATGCCCGCATCCCAGACACTCAGCGCCTTCGAGCCGATAGCGTTGCGGGATTTCGCGAAAATGCCTTGCCGTGATCATAGTCCCTCCAGGATATGGATAACACAGCTTGCGCCAGAGCCGCCCATGTTCTGCGCCAGGCCAACGCTGGCATCCTTGACTTGTCGCTCGCCTGCCCGTCCGGTGAGCTGTTCATAGAGCTCGATGATCTGTGCGATGCCCGTGGCACCGACGGGATGTCCCTTTGATTTCAAGCCGCCGCTTGTGTTGATGGGAATGACACCGCCTTCGATAGCTGTTTTCCCTTCGGCCACGGCTTTCCCACCGCATCCTTTCTGAAAAAATCCAAGATCTTCAGAAACGACGATCTCTGCGATCGTAAAACAATCATGGACCTCGGCAAAATCCACGTCGGACGGCTTCATACCCGCCATCCGATACGCCTGCTCGGCCGCCTTTGACACGGCGTTGAGCGTCGTAAGCTCGCGGCGATTATGAAGGGCAATCGTGTCTGAAGCTTGGGCGGACGCTTTCACGCGAATAATTTGTTTCTTGAGCTTCCGGGCAACGTCAGTCGAGGCAACGATCACCGCTGCCGCTCCGTCACTCACGGGAGAACAATCGAGAAGACGCAAGGGATCTGCCACCATCGTCGAATTCATTACCTGCTCAAGCGTCACTTCCGAGCGAAACTGAGCATTCGGATTCTTTGCACCGTTGTGATGATTCTTCACAGCGACCTGCGCAAGTTGCTCGCGCGTGGTCTTGAACTGGTGCATGTGTGCATTCGCAATCAGGGCATACAAACCGGGGAACGTGATGCCGTGAAACGCCTCGTACTCCTGATCGGCGGCTGTGGCAAGGACTTCTGTGACATCTGCACCATCAGTCATTTTTTCAACTCCGCTTGCGAGAACGATATCGCTTGCTCCCGAAGCAACCTCCAGATAGGCTTGACGGAATGCAGCTCCTCCGGAGGCGCACGCCGATTCGACACGAGTCGCCGGAATAGGATTGACTCCAAGGTAATCTGCCAGCACCGCGCCAAGATGCTCCTGCTGGACAAACAATCCGGATGACATTGCCCCAACATACATTGAATCGATATGGTCAACTCCTGCATTTTCTATCGCACTGAGAGCAGCTTCAACATAGATATCCCGCAGTGATCGATTCCAGAGTTCCCCAAACTTTGTCATCCCAACTCCAAGGACGATGACGTCTCTCATTGTGGACCTCCATCAATCATTCATAATGATTTTTTTCCTGAACTTCGCGTATTGGCCGTAGTTCAGGTAAATCTTGTCGTTGTCCAGCATTTCCCGGACTTTTGGAGCTCGTCCCTGGACTTCCTTCACTTTTTCGGTAACCCGAAAAACGAATCCGTCGCTGCCCGCCCCTGAGCCAAAGGAGACCATGAAGATCAGTTCGTTCGGCTTCGCAACGTCCAGAATTGCCGCCAGACCGGTCGGGGATGAACCGGAATAGGTATTCCCCATCCATGGGACAACCCAACCAACTTCCATCTGCTCTTTTGTGAAGCCGAGTCGTTTTCCGGCTTCCTGCGGAAATTTTCCATTAGGCATGTGGAATACCGCGTGCGCAAAATCCTTTGGCGAAAACTTGGATTTCTGAAGCAACGCTGTGCCCGCTCCCAGGACGTGACGGAAATATGCGGGTTCACCGGTGAATCTCCCGCCGTGTCGAGGATAGTATTCCCCCTCCCGCCGCCAGAAATCAGGTGTATCCGATGTGAACGAATGGGTATAGAGGATTTCTGCAATAACGTTTTCAGAACCCATGATAAACGCAGCACCACCGGCTGATGCGGAATATTCAAGAGCGTCGCCCGGCGCACCTTGGGAGGTATCGGTACCTATCCCCATTGCATAGTTCATTTCTCCCGATTTCACGAGGCTGTACGCCACATACATCGCTTCGCTCCCCGCCTTGCAGGCGAACTCATAACTCGCAGCGTGGACATGAGGCCCTATTCCTAAAGCATCCACAAGAATCGTTGCGCTGGGCTTCACCGCGTAAGGATGAGATTCCGACCCGATGTACACAGCTCCGATTTCCTGCGGATTGATGCCCGCGCGCTGAAGAGCACTCCTTGCGGCGGCCACGGAAATAGTGATCGTGTCTTCATCGCGTCCAGGAACAGTTTTTTCAAACAGCTGTAATCCCTTCCTGATCGCGACAGGATCTGCACCCCATTGTTCGGCAATGGTATCCGATTTAATCCTGTACCGCGGGAGATATGCTCCATAACCAACAATACCAGTCATGACATCCTCCGTTGTCTGTGTTAAAGGATCGCGAATTAAGACTAGAAGCTATCTGAAAAATGTCTAAACACGATCTACTAAACGCTTCGGATGTTATCCAAATCCCCCTTAATCCCCCTTTTGTACAGACCGGGGACATAGGTTACACTTGTTCGGAGACATGGGTAACAGTTAGATTGAGGCATGAGACAAAGAACAGGAGGTTCCTCATGCCTTGGAAAGCTGCTACTACCATGTTGTTACGGAAAGAGTTCATTGAT
>DATECW010000106.1:0-8440 GCA_035286705.1 Bacteroidota bacterium | reverse complement strand
ATGGTGCTTCGAACAAACAAAAACCTTTTTGGCGTTTCTTCAGCCGGCGGAAAGATCACAGTAGTTGGAGATGGAGGTATAATTCTCAGCAGTGTCGGTCCGGATATCCCGGTGAGCGTGAGGCTGCCTGAAGAGTCTCTCGTCCCGACTTCGATCATGCTCCATCAGAACTATCCTAATCCTTTCAACCCCACCACAGTGATCAGTTATCAGTTGTCGGTTGTCAGTGATGTCAGGCTGAGTGTCTACGATGTTCTCGGACATGAGATGGCGGTGTTGGTGAATGAGGCCAGGCCGGCCGGCATGTATCGATTGACATGGGATGCCTCCCACTTCCCGAGTGGGATGTACCTCTGCAGATTGATTGCCGGCAGCTCGATCATTACACGAAAGCTCTTGTTAGTAAAGTAGCTTATGGTTTCTTCTCGTTTCATACGGCTTCTCATTTCTTGTTCCGCAGCCATGTTCGTCTCTGTTGCTGCTTTGGCACAGCAGACCTCCTCGATCCACGGAATCGTCTCCGACAGTCTCACGGGTGAACGAATACCCTATGCCAACGTCATCCTGGTGGGATTGAATCGGGGGACCGCCGCGAATGCGGATGGCTTCTATCTCATCCCGAATCTCAATCCAGGCGTCTATGAACTTTCCGTGAGCTCTGTCGGGTATCGTAAGAAGATTCAATCGATCAACCTTCCGGCAAATAGAAGTTATGAGGTGGCAATTCGCATGGCACCGGAGGCGATCGAAACGGAAGAGGTTGTGGTGAGCGGAACGAGCAAGGGGCGGCTGGCCGAAATCAGTACCAGCATTCACATCATGAGCCCGAAAGAAATGAAGGTGACGCCGGTGACCGCACAGGAGGATGTCTTCTATTCCCTCCAGATGCTTCCCGGATTTGTTTCCACAAGTGATGTGAGTTCCCGGTTTTTTGTCCGGGGGGGAGCAGGAGACCAGAATCTCGTCCTTCTTGACGGAATGAAGATCTACAGCCCTTTCCACGCTCTCGGCGTGTTCAGCGTCTTTGATCCGGATATTGTCAAATCGGTGGAGGTATATACCGGAGCGTTTCCGGCGGAATTCGGCGGCCGCCTTTCCTCCGTTGTTAATATCAATTCCAAAGAACCGCGCCTCGATCGGTATTCTGTGAAAGCCCATGCAAATTCTCTCTCTTCGAAATTCGAAATTCAGGGCCCTCTTTCGAGTGGAATATCATGGATGGCAAACGGAAGGAAATCACTGTTCGCGCAAACATTCAAGAGAATCGTACGAGACGATGTTCCTCTTTCTTTTTATGATTTGTACGTCAAGGGTACGGCTCAACCCGGCGGAAACATGAAAATCGATGTTGCATACCTGGCCACAGTCGATCAACTGGAATACGCGAATCCTCTGAATCCGGATTACCTCTGGAAGGGAAAAGCGTTTTCGGCTTCCATCTCCGATCTCCTTGGAAACAAGGTGTTCATCCGAATCAACGCCTACTACACCGCATTTACTGCCGAGCGTGAGGTCGATCCATTTCTGAATCAACCTCCTACGTCGACGTCGATCAAAGACAACGGGCTCCGTGTGAATGCCACCGCCTATGTGGGTACCGATGATCTCGTGCAGTTTGGATTTGAATCGAGCTTCCCGACACTTGAATATCAGCTCGTCAACACGGTCGGAACACCGCTGACGCTGAAAGAGACCGTTCCTGCCATTTCTCTCTGGGCCCAGTATCAGGGTAAGGCTGACGACTTTCAGTATACCGTTGGATTCCACAGCGAGCTCACCGATATCTACTACAGGGGGAACGGTGCAGGAATCATACAACCGCGCATCAGCGTCAGCTATCTCTATGCCGGGAACTGGAGGCTCAAGGCATCGTATGGCCGTGTGCGCCAGTCGGCGATGACGGTGAGCAACGAAGACGATGTTATCCCAGCATTTGAGGGCTGGGTAATGATACCGGCAAAGCAGCCCGCCCAAACCGCGGATCATTTTGTCACAGGTCTTGAAGGAAATCTCTCCGAAAATATTTCCGTTACCGCTGAGGCTTACTACAAGGACTATGGAACTTTGTTGGCGTACAATCGGGGTAAAATCGATGCGGCTGATCCTGATTACATCCCCGGAACCGGAAAATCGTACGGCACGGAAATCCTGCTCAGGGCAAAATACAAGTTCATCGACCTCTACGGCGCCTATACTCTCAGCTGGGCAAAATTGAACAGCGGCGGATCGACGTATTATCCGCGGTATGATCGCAGGCACCACCTTAATGGCCTTCTTGTGATGGAGCCGGTGCAAAATCTTGATGTGTCACTTCGATGGGAATATGGCTCCGGATTCCCATACACCCCAACCATCGGCTTCTATGACCGGCTGATGCTCAATACGCCTATTCCGGGGGATTTTGAATACGAAACCGGTGCTCCGTACTCGCTTCTTGGTGTGAAAAATGCCGGACGTCTGCCGCCCTACCATCGCCTCGATTTCAGTGTCACGTACAGGGTCACATTCTGGGGCATTCAAGCCTCGGCCGGAATCAATCTCATCAATTTGTACAGCAGCAAGAACATGTTCTACTACGACCGCACGACCGGAAGCCGCGTGAACATGATTCCGTTCTTTCCCTCCCTCGGCCTGACTCTCGAATATTGAACCCGCCGTACAGTCCGGTCCCTGACCGGACAGCAGCACAGTCCCCGACCGGACAACCAGTACAGTCCGGTCCCTGACCGGACAGCCAAGGGCTCATTCCGGTCAATCCTGCTTGCAGAAATCGGCCGCGTCAATCGGCGTCATCTGCGTCAATCCGTGGAATCACTCGCCAAAATTCCTTATCTTTTTCGACCAGGCAATCTCAAGGAGCCCCGATGTCTGAGCAGTCGCATGATCAGAAACTGGCCGAATTTGAATCGCGAATCGCTGCTGGCGACAAGATCGAGCCCGGCGATTGGATGCCGGATGAATATCGCCAGAACCTCATCCGCATGATTGGCCAGCACGCCCACAGCGAAATAGTCGGCCAACTTCCGGAAGGGAAGTGGATTCCCTATGCACCCGGATTCCGCCGCAAGCTCATTCTCCTGGCAAAAGTCCAGGACGAGGCCGGCCATGGCCAGCTCTTATATCGGGCCGCAGAGACCCTTGGAAAGTCCCGGGAAGACATGATGGATGAGCTGCTCTCGGGCAAGGCGAAGTATTCGAATGTATTCAACTATCCGACCCCCACATGGGCCGACGTTGGCGTTATCGGGTGGCTCGTGGACACTGCCGCTGTTATCAATCAAACCATGCTTGCCCAGGGTTCCTATGGACCGTATGCCCGCGCGATGAAACGGATCTGCTACGAAGAATCCTTTCACATCAAGCAGGGCTACGATGCCGTCGTTGCTTTGGCCAAAGGAACGCCGGCACAGCGGGCAATGGCTCAGGATGCCGTCAATCGCTGGTGGTATCCCACCCTCATGATGTCTGGCCCCCCTGACAAGATGTCGGAACATACGGCTCGTGCAATGCGGTGGCGTATCAAGACGAAGACCAACGATAAGGTGCGTCAGGAATTTGTGGATCATATCGTACCCCAGATCCGTGCGCTCGGCCTCAATGTTCCCGATCCCGACTGCAAGTTTGATGAGAAGTCGGGCCATTACCGGTTCACAGCCCCGGACTGGGACGAACTCAGACGCGTGGTAAACGGCGACGGGCCGATGAACAAAGAACGACTTGCGGCGCGAAGGAAAGCACACGAAGATGGCCTCTGGGTGCGTGAAGCCCTTGCGGAGAAGGCAAAAAGAAACCACGTGGCATGACCGATACGCAATGGGAAACATATGAAGTGTTTCACCAGTCCAGACGGGGAAGACCGCATGAGCATGTTGGTTCTGTTCATGCACCCGACCCCGAAATGGCTCTCCAAATGGCACGGGATCAGTTTGCCCGCAGACTCGAATGCGTGAGCATCTGGGTTGTTCGGACCAAAGATGTGACACAGACAGACTACCAGGATCCCAATTTCTTTTCCCGCTCGTTCGACAAGAGTTATCGTGATCCGAAGGGTTTCAACGCCCCTGCAAAGATCGAACCGTCCTCCGATCCTGAATAGTCTGTCGTACCGAATATACTCAGGTGTGTTTCTCCGGCTGAGCACATTCGAAATCCAGGAAACGCGGTACAAGAGGGAGTTTTGTGTCCTTGTCATTTGATCTTCGAACTTGTCCCGCTGCACAGGGATACCGCCGTGCGGGATTCAAGAAGCGGAATTTCGGATTTTGGTATTCGGGCTTCGTGCTTGGTCTATGGCTCTTGAAGTGACCACCATCCCTCAAAATATTCCCCGTGACCCGTTATTGAAGTTTCTCGTCGCCCTCGCCGACGATGAACTCATACTCGGCCATCGCAACTCCGAATGGACGGGTCATGCTCCGATCCTTGAAGAGGATATCGCTTTCTCAAACATCGCTCAGGATGAGCTTGGACATTCACTTGCCCTCTTCACACTCCATTCTGAACTTACGGGCAAGTCGCCGGATGTGATGGTGTTCGAACGGGCGTGGCAGGATTTCACCTGCAGCCGGTTTGTGACGTATCCAAAGGGAGACTTTGCCTACACTGTCATGCGGCAGTATTTGTTCGATGAAGCCGAACAGGTGAGAATGCAGTCTCTTCAGGACAGCTCATTCGAGCCTTTGCGCGGATTAGCCGGGAAAATCCTGTCCGAAGAAGCATATCACCTGATGCACAGCAAAGGTCTGGTGTCCAGGTTGGGAGACGCCACGGAAGAAAGCCACCGAAGGATGCAGCAGGCCGTCAATGATGCGTTTCCTCAAGCTCTTGGGATATTCGAATTGCTCAATGGTGAGGCGGACCTGGTGAAGGCAGGGGTCATCAAGCCAAGCGATTTCTTGCTCCAACAGTGGGCGGAACGAGTTGTGCCCACTCTCATTGCTTCAACCCTGATTCCCGCGTACGCGGGAACCGAAGCGCTCAAATCAAATGGAACCTGGAACATTCAATGCAAATCTGACAATGGCGGAAGGCAAGGGAACCACACGGAACATCTGAAACAGCTGGTTGCAGATTTGCAGAGTGTGTATCAGACGGCTCCGGGATCGGGGTGGTAACGCCCTAACGAAGAAAGGGGGATTGTATGGATGTCCTCGTTTTGACCATTGTTCTTCTCGTTGTGATCTTTTTCTTGGGGATCAGAATCATTCGTCCCACTCATAGAGGCCTCACCGAGCGGCTTGGGAAATATAAGAGGTTCGGCGGTCCGGGATTTCATTGGATTATTCCGATCATCGACCGACTCTACCAAGTCGACATCACCGAACAGATGGTCGACGCTGAGCCCCAGGAGATCATCACAAATGACAACCTGAATGCACGAGTGGACGCGCAGGTCTATTTCAAAGTAAAGATCGATGAGGAGAGCGTCAAGTCATCGCAATACAACGTCTATAATTATCAGAGGCAGATTGTGAGTCTTGCCCGCACAACATTGCGAAACATCATCGGGACAATGACGCTCAAATCCGCCAATAGCGAACGCGGCAGAATCAACACTGAACTCCAGAAGACACTGCGCCAGGAAACGGGAAGCTGGGGAATTGAAATCGTGAGGACGGAACTGAAGGAAATCGACCCGCCGCGGGATGTTCAGGAGACGATGAACAAAGTCGTCAAAGCGGAAAATGAAAAAATCGCGGCGATAGATTTTGCCACTGCGGCAGAAACATCAGCGGATGGCGAGAAAAGAGCTGAGATCAAAAAAGCGGAAGGAATCAGACAGGCAAAAATCCTCGCGGCGGAAGGAGAAGCGGAGGCGATCAGGCTGGTGAACCAGGCTGCCGACAAATATTTCATCGGAAACGCCCAGGTGCTGAGACGTCTCGAGATGGTTGAAAAGGCGCTCGCGGACAATGCCAAAGTCGTCATCCCGGCCGGTACGGAACTTGTAAATGTTATCGGGGACCTTGCGGGAATTCTTCCTTTGAGGAAAGACAAAGGCAAATAGGGAAAAGGAGACGGCAATGCGTCCTCTTCTTGTATTGCTGTTCATGGGTCTGCTTGGATGTACATCCGGCGAAGGGTCGCGATCGACCACATCGCGCGATGTCATTACGCTCGAGGAGATTAGGTCAGTGAATGGTACGAATGCCTTCGAGGTCGTTGAGAGGCTTCGGCCGAACTTTTTCACATCACGGGGACCTCAATCAATACTGTACACACAGCAAAACGTACCGGTTGTCTATCTGAACGGCGCGCGATACGGGACAGTGGAATCGCTCACCACCATCCGGGCGGACCAGCTGAAGGAGATACGATTGTTCCGGCCAAGCGATGCTTCGGCGATCTACGGTCCGGACCATAGGGGTGGTGTCATCGCCGTCAAGACGATTGAATAGCCCTTCACAGATATGATTGATTTTGTGAACTGACTCCAAGATGAACAGCGAAACAACAACTCTGCAAGAGATCTGGGAGGCCTTGGAGCATGTGATGGATCCCGAAATACCGGTCCTTTCACTTGTTGATCTGAAGGTCATTCGGGATGTGAAGGTGGAAGGGGATTGTGTGGTTGTGAAGATGACACCGACCTTTGCCGGATGTCCCGCCATGGAACAAATGAAGCGGGATGTCATTGATGCAATGCATACAAAGGGATTTCCGAACGCCAGGATCGAGGTGGTTCTTTCTCCTGCGTGGTCAACCGACAGCCTGACCGAGGATGCCAAAGAAAGACTTCGCGTCTTTGGCATTGCATCCCCTCCCAAGAAACAGGAATCGCTTGAGGCAACACTCATGCTTCCGGTCCCGTGCCCTTTCTGTCATTCGACCGAAACGAAACTCGAAAGCTCTTTTGGCGCCACATTATGCAAACAGATCTTCTATTGCGACCACTGCAGACAGTCGTTTGAACGATTCAAACCTCTCTGACCTCTCTCATGCCTGAGACCAAACTCATCATAATGTCGCTGGAGAAGCCGGACTTGGAGGGCTTGAAGGAAGCAGCGGATGTCCTCCGAAAAGGCGGCTTGGTGGTTTTTCCGACGGAGACGGTGTACGGACTCGGTGCAGATGCGTTGAATGCGGATGCAGTGAAGAGGGTTTTCGATGCGAAAGGGCGGCCACCCGATAATCCGCTTATTGTTCACATTGCCGATCGTCATCAGCTGATTGATCTTGCCGACGAGGTTCCCGAAAAAGGGCAACGGCTGGCGAAGGAGTTCTGGCCAGGTCCTTTGACCCTTGTCGTAAAGCGCACATTCCTCGTTCCGGATATTGTCACGGCCGGCCTCGATACCGTTGGTATCCGCATGCCGGACCATCCGGTTGCCCTGGCGTTGATCGAAGAATTCGAAGGTGGAATCGTCGGTCCGAGCGCCAATCTCTCGGGGAGGCCAAGTCCCACCAGTGCGCAGCATGTCATGGACGATTTGAAAGGCAAGGTGGATGTCGTGCTGAACGCCGGGCCGACGGAAATCGGCATTGAATCCACGGTGCTCGACGTGACGGTAGACCCGCCGGTGATCCTCCGTTCCGGAGGCCTGCACAAGGAAAGCATTGAGGATATCATCGGACCGGTTCGTGGTGCGACAGATATTGAGCTGCTGAAACGATCCCCGGGAACCAGGCACAGACACTACGCCCCGAGGGCACAAGTTGTGCTCGTGGGTGAGGGGAATGTGCAGGAGTTCATGAAACTGCTGCAGGAATTCCGTCAGCAGGGGAAGTCGGTTGGATGCATCGTCCATTCTCACGAACTCTCAAAGGTCGAGTCGGGCGACTACTTCAAGGTGCTGCCTTCGCCGATTGAATTTTTTGCACGCTACCTGTTTCGAACGCTGCGTGAGCTTGATCAGGGCGGTGCACATGTGATTTTGGTGGAACAAGTCGCAGAGGGCGGTCTGGGCACAGCAGTGATGGATCGCCTGCGAAGAGCTGCCGAACCTGCCTGAGTGAGGAGGACCATGGCATCAGAAGGACATCTGGAATCTCTTGAATCATTCGCAAAGCTGGATTTCTTTCGAAGGGAACGAACGGGGATTCCCGAAGCGATCTTCGCGGAAGGGAAGAAACCGGAGCAAGTACTGGATCTCATCAAAGCGCTTGCGGAACGATCCGGAACCGCTCTCGCAACACGCGTGACCGCTGAAATTGCCGAGCTGGCTGAAAATCAGTTCAAGCGCCAATTTCGGGTGACGTATCATCGTGCAGGCAGAGCGCTGGTTGTCGCAAGGAGCGATGCCCAACCGGCATCCACCGGCGGCGTTATTGCCGTGCTGGCTGCCGGGACTTCGGATCTTCCTGTTGCCGAAGAGGCGCGAGTGACTGCGGAAACCATGGGCTGCAGGGTTCTTGCGTTTTATGATGTGGGTGTGGCTGGAATTCATCGGCTTGTGACGCCGCTTGAAACGATTCGCCGTGAAGAAGCGTCGGCTGTTGT
>DATECW010000105.1:0-3897 GCA_035286705.1 Bacteroidota bacterium | reverse complement strand
ATCTGTCCGGCCACATCCAGTTTGCTGGTGGGGCTCGTTGTTCCAATACCGACGTTTCCGTTGTCTTTCACAACAAGAAGCGAATCACTGGTTGCGCCTTTCACGCGAAATGCCCCTCCCGAGCCAAGCGTGTTGTTGATGCTGCCGCTTTGTCCGTGAAGAGAGACTGCCAGGATTATGAACAGGAATACCACGAACGACGGTCTCATTCCGCCTCCTTTGTGAAATGATATTTCTTTACCGCTGACGAAAAGAAAAAGCGTTTCGGATTCGGATTTCGGTGGGGCAATGCCCGACAGAGAGGCCTACTTCACCCGTGGCGTAACGGGACTCCCCTGTTGTCAGGCAACGCTCAAATGTATCTCAGGGCAGGTTTTAAGTCAAGTGGATTGAGATAATTTAATAAGGAACGACAATCTTTCATGTAGGCACGATCTTCCGCTGCCCTCTTTTGCGGATCTCTGACCTCTGATCTCTGACGTCTGATCTCTGACCTCTGCATCCTACTCCTTGATTCTGAACGGAGTGATCGTGTACCGATAGGCATAATCCCCGTACGGCAGCCGGTATTCCGGCAGCGGCCACGCCCCCCAGCTCTCGATCCCGCCAACCCCCATTTGCCTGTAATCGATATTCAGGACCGTGAACGGGCGCGGCTTCAATTCCGCAGCATGCCTCTGCTGCTTCTCATCCCCATCATCCAAATCCTGATCCAGAAAATGCATTGCACTCATGCTGAGCAGCGTATCCGACTCGATCCGGACTCCCACCTCTTCCGAAAGAACGGAAAACCACCGAATGTCGGTCTTGGTTCCTGTTTCCTGAGGCCGGACGTAGTCGAATGGCTGCTCTGCGACTGTCTGCCGGTACACTCCGACGTCTGCGCTGTACTTTCGGTCGGAAGAGCTCTCATGCGGGCCGCGGCCGTAATACTCCACGCGGGAAAAAAGCTGAGGCAACACCATCTGCATGCCGAACCTGGGCAGGTATGAGGATCCGTCACGCTTCTTGTTTGCTTCTTCGGGCGAAGGGACCGGTGCCGTCGCATTCATTTTCTGATCAATGAGTATCTCGCCGTTCTTTCCGAAGCGATAAACGAGCGTGAGACGCCCGTGTGCGGGACCGAGATCGTGCGTCGTGACGACAGAGTACTCCTTTCCGGAAGAGTCAACCGTGAATGTGAGGAGTTTTGGTTGGTCGGTTGCCTGCCTCCAGACGGAGAGTTTCTTCGGAATGTTGGCCCCGTAATCATTATCGACCGGCGGGCGCCAGAAGTTTGGCTTGAGCGCGAATCCCTTCTCCAGGAGCTCTCGGCCTTGATACACGTAGCTTTCGAGAAACCCGGACTCTCTGTTGAATTCCCATAGAGCCGCCATGGACGTGACGACGAGACGCCCGGCCCTTGTGACTCCCGCCGCTTTTTCAACCGGCGTAACGGAAAGCGGGCTCTGAGCGGGGCTTTTCAAGGTCAGCTGCTCATTGGCAATCTCAAATCCCGCAGGAAGCAGTGGCTCAGCTTTCTTGAGAAGGTAGCGGACGTTGAGAAATGTTTCAGACTTTCCTATGCCAGATGTTCTGATCTCTGACTTTTGATCTCTGACCTCTGACTTCTGATCTCTGATCTCTGACTTCTGATCTCTGACCTCTGCTTGAAGAGGAAGGCTCATTCGCCTGGCGCTTCGCGCCGGAATTAAGAGGTTCTCAACAGTTCCTTTGACGTCTTCACGCCCGTCAACAAGGACAGTCCACTCCATTCGCACATTCGAAAGATCAATGAAGAAGTTCTTGTTTCCGATTTCGATTTCTCCCTTGTCTTCGTCGAGAAGTCGGGTGGAGATATTTTGATAAACCTTCTTCACCTCGTACGCGTGCGGATTGTACCGGCGGTCGGAATGAAGAACGCCGTTGCACAGGAAGTTCTTGTCGCTGGGAATATCTTCAGGCCCCCAATCTCCGCCGTATGCAAGAATGGTGTCCCCCGTGCTGTTGACTTTGTACAAGGCTTGATCGACGTAGTCCCAAATGAACCCTCCCTGAAGCACAGGATGTCGTTCGATCTCATCCCAGTATTCCTTGAAATTTCCCATGGAGTTCCCCATCGCATGGGCGTATTCGCACATGATCAACGGTCGGGGACTGCCGGGATTCTTCTCGGCAAACGATCCAATGCTGGACGGTGACGGATACATCGGACAAAGCACATCGGTGTTCCATTCGAAACCGAAGTTCCCTCCTGCCGAGGCCCGTTCGTACTGGATGGGCCGGGAGTCGCGCTGCTTGAGCCACAGATAGCATTCGTACATGTTGTACCCGTTGCCCGCCTCGTTCCCCAGGCTCCAATAGATCACGCTGGGATGATTTTTATCCCGTTCGACCATCCTTTGCACCCGCTCCAGATGCGCCTGTTTCCACGCGGGCCGGTTCGCCAGCGTTTGCGCCAGATTGTATCCCATGCCGTGCGACTCGATATTCGCTTCATCAAGTACGTAAATCCCGTACTGGTCGCACAAGTCGTACCAATACTCGTCGTTGGGGTAGTGTGACGTCCGGACGGCGTTGATGTTCAACTCCTTCATGATCCGGATGTCCTGTTCCATCCTTTCCCTCGACACCACCTGGCCGGTTGCCGGATCCATCTCATGGCGATCCACACCCTTGAAGTAAATCGGTTTTCCGTTGACAAGGAATTTGCCATCCCTTATTTCCACTTTCCTGAATCCGACATTCAAAGGAATAACTTCGAGCAGCCTGCCCCTGTCGTCCTTCAGGCTGACAAGAAGCTGATAGAGGTTCGGCGTTTCGGCCGTCCAGAGGGCGGGGTTCTCGATCTGAATGAGAATGGGCTGCTTCGAAAGTGAAGAGAGAGAATGTGTCGAACGGTGTTTTCGGACGGTTCCGGAAAGCAGCTCCACATCCAATTGGTACGAAGCGCCTCGATCCGGATGGGTGAAGGCCGGAGTGATTCGCAGGGTCCCATTCTTATAGGAATTGTCCAGATCCGGAATCACTTCGATATCGCGGACGTGGACCGGAGTGCGTGCATAGAGATAGCAGTCCCTCGTCACCCCGCTCATGCGCCACATGTCCTGGCATTCCAGATAGGAGGCGTCGCTCCAACGGTACGACTGAAACGCAATGACGTTTTCCCCCTCCTTGACATATTTTGTAATGTTGAATTCCGACGGGAGCTTCGAGTCTTCTCCGTAGCCGACAAACTCGCCGTTCACCCAAACCCAAAGGTTCGACTTGACAGCTCCGAAATGAATGAAGATTTCTTTTCCGATCCATTTCCGGTCGATCGTTATTGTCTTGCGATAGGAGCCCACCGGATTGTAGTCGTGGGGAACCTTCGGCGGGTCGGGCTTCATCAGGTAATCGAATTCGTATCTGCTATTCACATAGATGGGAAAGCCGTAGCCGTGGAGTTCCCATTGTGCCGGGATTCGAAAATTTTCCCACTTGCTGTCATTAAAATCTGTCCTGTGGAAGTTCCGAGGGGCTTGGGCAGGGCTCTCGACCCACTGGAATTTCCAGGTTCCGTTAAGGCTGAGATAGTTTGCGGACCGATGCCAGTCCCCGGTGAGCGCTTTGGCCTGATCTTCGAGCACAAAGAACGACGCGCGCATCGGCTCGCGGTTGATCTCGTTGAGGGTCTCTGTTTGCCAGGCGGTCGACTGTGATTGACCGGACACAGAAGCCGGAAGAAGGACGAGAAGGAACGAAAGAAGTGTTTTCATGGTGTGGGTTGTATTGAATGAGAGAAGACGGATCCTAGTGTCGAGTGTCAGAGATTCCTTTAATAAGTCGCCAGCAGCTTTCGGACGAATTCTGACTGTTTTGAGCAATCTTAGGGAACGAATTTATTCAAGGAACTTGCAGCTCGAGACACTAGAACAG